>NZ_JBFAAF010000005.1:0-180790 GCF_040639595.1 Micromonospora sp. NPDC023814 | reverse complement strand
AGCTCCACGATCGACGGCGTTCCGCACACCCAACCATGATCCAACCCGAACGCCCCAGGTCAAGCCGACCCGCCGACGAGCACCTGACCAGTCACGGCGGCTGATGCGGGCAGGATTGCTCCGGCGACAAGCAGTCCGGAGGTGGCCATCAGTCGCAGTGTTAGCCTTGCTTTACTCACTCAGCCTCCAGTTTTCGGGCACGTGGCCTGAGGGCTATGCGAATCCCCGGGCAGTGCGGCTAGTTTGTTACAGCAATCCACTACGTTCCGTAGCTGATTGACAACTGTCAGCCCATATTGAGGCTGATCATCTCGCAAGCGACCAGAACCTCTGGTTGCTGGCAGGCCCCCGAACCTACCCGCGACAAGATCCGGAACATGTGCGGAATGATCAAGCACATCGGCGGGAAGCCGTTGGGCGTATGTCCTGGTAGGGCGAGGGATGGCGCAGCCAGCGCTACACCCTTCCTAAACCGTGTGCGGCACTGCTTCGACAGCAACGGTGACAGCAACCGCGCCGGACGGCGGCACGCTCACGCGGGCCGGCATGGAAGAGGCTCCGAGCGTGCGGCCGTTCGCGGACGTGTGCGGACGCGGTGCACAGATGCATTCCTGATCTTTACAAGGCAGGGGTTAAGCTCAAGCCCGGGCGTCACCTGGGCTCGTGGCCGGTCCGTGCCCGATACAGGGGTCAACACCAGCCAGCGAAGGCCCGCAGCAGCGCTTGGCCATCTCGCCCGTACTCCCATGACCAGGCGGCCTTCCGCTTGCAATTCCGTACCGGTGGCAGCTTCACCAGGGATGCCGTGTCGCGCTGGTGCCGGCTCGCCCGGCTGCCTACCGTGTCGAGGTCCTCGCCGGCACCGGGTGAGGCGTGACCGTGGAGGAGCACCCGACGATGGCGGACCTTGGGCGAACTCGGATACCGGCACCTCGCCGGACAGCAGGCACCACGACCGAATTCGTCCTGGATGGCACGCCCGGTCGCCTCGTCATTACCGCCGCCGCTGACCGGTCTGCCCACGTCTCGCTGCACGTCGGCAAGCACGGCTCCACCCTGGCCGGCCTGACCGACGCCCTGTCGACCGCGATCACCGTCGGGCTACACGCCGGTGCGCCCGTGTCCGAGTTCGTGGCGGAACTACGGCACACTCGCTACGCCCCCGTAGGCCGCGCCGGCGACCCCGAGGTGCCAGAGGCCACGTCGCTCAGCGACTACCTCGCAGGCCAGCTCGCCCGCACCGACGGCGACATACGAGGGCGCGGGGCGCTTCCGCCCAACAACTAGCGCGCCGCGCGGCCCCTGCTGCGGACGCGGCGCCGCCAAACAGCCAAGCTGACGCACACACTCCGGCGACCGCCCGCCCCGCGTCGAGCCCTACCCCAGCGCCTTGACGGCCGGGCCCGCCGCGGCCCGCTCCCGCGTGACGCGGCGGCGGGTCGGCAGCCCGAGCGTCGGGTTGGCGACGCCCCAGGCGGCGCCCTTGCAGACCAGCTCCTTGTAGACGGCGGCGAGTCGTCCGGTCAGGACCGCCTGCACGGCACGGTCGTCGGCGGTGACGTACTGGATCAAGCCCTCCTTGCGGCCCAGGGAGATGCACTGGTTGAAGTAGCGCAGCGACGTGTCCGGGAGCTTCCCGCCGACCAGGCGTGCCGCGATCGCGTCGGCGGCCTGCCACGCCATGGGGACGCCCGAGGCGCACGACATCCGCAACGGCTTGTCGCCCGAGCCCATCGCGTAGGCCGCGTCGCCGATGGCGTACACGTCGGGGTGCGAGACCGAGCGCATGGTTTCGTCGACCACGATCTGGCCGGTGCCGGTGACCTCCAGGGCGGTCGCCTTCGCGATCGGATGCACCACGAAGCCGGTGGTCCAGACGGTGACTGCGGCCGGGATGGTCTTGCCGTCGGCCGTGGCGACGTGGTCGGCGTCGACGCCGGTGACGGCGGCGTGCTCGTACACGGTGATCCCGAGCTTGCCGAAGACCTTCCGTAGGTGCGTGCGGCCCTTTGGCGAGAGCCAGTCGCCGAGACCGCCGCGGACGGCGAGGGCGACGTCGAGGTCCGGGCGGGCCTCGGCGATCTCGGTCGCGGCCTCCAGGCCGGTGAGGCCGCCGCCGACGACGACCACGGTCTGCCCGGCGTCGAGGCGGGCCAGGCGCTCGCGCAGTCGGAGTGCTCCGGGCCGGCTGGCGATCTCAAAGGTGTGCTCGGCAGCCCCGGGGACGCCCTGGGCGTTCCAGCCGCTTCCGAGGGCGTAGACGAGCGTGTCATAGGAGAGTTCTTCGGAGCCGTTCGCGTCGGTGACGGCGACGGTCTTGCGGTCGACGTCGACGCCGGTGACCCTCGCGAGCCTCAGTTCGACGCCGGTGCCCGCGAACATCTCGCTGAATGGCCGGGGCTTGAGGTCCTGGCCCACCGCCAACTGGTGCATCCGCACGCGTTCGACGAAGTCGGGCTCGGCATTGACAAGGGTGATGGCGACGTCCTCGTGGCGAAGCCGCTTGGCGAGCCGGCCGGCGGCGACGGCTCCGGTGTACCCGGCTCCGAGAACGGTGATGCGATGCTGCATTTCCCTGCTCCTGTCTTTCGCGGGTTCGCCACTTGAACCGGACGGCCCGCCGTTTCCTGACAGGAGCGCGATGTGAAGCACCTCACACGACGGTCAGAAGGCGTGGAACAGGGGCTCTCCGTGGTTGGCGGCCGCCCAGTGCGCGGTCGCGCGTTCGAGCTTGTCGGGGTTGACCTGGCTGCGGAACGCGGCGATGCCCTCGGCCGTGACCTCCAGGCAGATGACGCCGATGACCCGGCCGGCCACGACCGCCACGACGGCGGGGTCACCGTTGGCGGTCCAGGCGTAGACCTCGGGCGCGCCGCCGACCAGGGCACGCTTGACCTCGCCGGGTTTGAACAGGCCCCGCAGGAACTTCGCGACCGCGACGGCGCCCTCGAACGCCCTGGCGCGGGCCGGGACCTTCCCGCCGCCGTCGCCGATCGCGATGGCGTCCTCGGTCAGCAGACGCACGAGCGGCTCGGTCTGGCCGCTGGTGGCGGCCGCCAGGAACTGCTCGACGATCCGCCGGGCGGCGGCCTCGTCGATCTCGGTGCGCGCCTTGCCGTCCGCGACGTGCTTCTTGGCGCGGTGGAAGATCTGCTGGCTGGCGGCCTCGGTGATGTCGAGGATCTCCGCGATCTCTCGGTGCGGGTAGTCGAAGGCTTCCCGCAGCACGTACACCGCCCGCTCCTTCGGTAAGAGGCGCTCCAAAAGGGTGAGGACCGCGTACGAGACCGATTCGCGCTGCTCGGCGGTGTCGGCCGGGCCGAGCATGGGGTCCCCGGCGAGCAGCGGCTCGGGGAGCCATTGACCCACATAGGTCTCGCGGCGCGCCCGTGCGGAGGTGAGCTGGTTGAGGCACAGGTTGGTGAGGACCTTCGTCAGCCACGCCTCGGGCACCTCGATGCGGTCGACGTCGGCGGCCTGCCAGCGCAGGAACGCCTCCTGCACGGCGTCCTCGGCCTCCCCCGCAGATCCGAGGAGGCGGTAGGCGATGGCCTCCAGGCGCGGCCTGAAAGCCACGAACCGGTCGACATCGTCCGCGGTAAGGGGCATGGTCCGAGCCTAACCAGCCACCTCGACTCCGCACCGCCGGCAAGCCACCTGTCGTGGCTCTACCTGGCCCCTGCTGCCCTCGCCACACCGCACGCCAACGGCCGGGGCCGACGTTCGGGTTCGTTGTCGATGACCTGCTCGCGATGCCCGCTGAGCGTCCGGTCCTGGTCGATGATTTCCGAACTCTGCCCGGCGAGGTTGCTCCGCTGCTGACGTGGCCAGGTCAGGCAGCTTTCCTCCTGCCAACGCCGCAGTTTCGGGATCGGGCATTGCGGGGTCGATTCGCCGACGCTGCGAGAGCCCGAGCGAATTGGGGAGACAGCGACCACAGCGAGGCGCTCGCTCTGCGACTGGCTCGCGATGAGCTGTGGGACGCTGAAGTCCGGCGTCAGGCCGTCGAGCTGCACCTGCCGGTGCTGTCCATCGATAGCTCGCGTGATGTTCCTGACCTTGTAGATGACCTTGCAGCCCGGTTTCGTCTGGGCCATCCACGGGCCGGTAACCGTGGCGCGCAGCGGTCATGCATCTCCAACTGCCGTGTCTCAGGTGGTCCTTGACAGGCGTGTCTCGGCTGATCGTCTACCGCTGCCAGAAGCCGTGGTCGTTGCCGCCTTGGACGTAGATGGCGAAGGTGCCATGCCCGGGGATCTCCAGCGGCTCCACGGCTATCTCGCCGCCGGCCTCCACCACCGCTGCGACAGCCGCTTCGATGTCATCTACCAGCCAGTAGGGCCGCACCACCGGCTCTTCGGTCGCGCGCAACGGCGCCCGTACCCCCACCAGCCCGCCTCCCGGCATTTCGGCCGTCCGTGCGTTGCCGAGCCCGGAGTCCGGCTCGCCGAACTGCACCCCGTTCGCCGCTGCGTAGGTGGCACATACCAGGTCGACGTCCTTGGTCACGATTTCGAGGTAGTAGATCTGCATGGGCTGTCTGACCTCCGGTAAGTCAAGAAGCACCAGATAGGGCACGTAGGGGCGACATGCCAATGTAACGGAACTTGTATCGGCCCGGGTCGAGCAATTCAGCGCGCCGCAAAGCACCACGCTGAGGGTTCCGAGACCCTCCAGGGGCATGGGGCATGCAGGGCGTTCGTCCGGGTACCTGCCGACCGTGACCTTCTCGATCGCCGCACGGTGTGCGCGTACCGGCCAACTCGGGGTGGGAGCCCTGACGGCCAGGCCGGCGGTCGGCAAGCTCGTCGCACACGTCCACCCGGGCGGTGGTGCGGTGGCGACCCAGGCCACCCCCAACCCGTTCCTGGCCTACGACGGCCTGCCGCTGCTCGGCGAGGGCCGCTCGCCGCAGGACGTCCTGACCGAGCTGCTGGCCCGGGACCCGGGTCGGGATGTACGGCAGGTCGGCATGGTCGACCGCCAGGGTCGCTCGCACGCTTTCACCGGCTCCCGCACAAGGGACTGGGCGGGGCACCGCACCGGGCCGGGTTACGCGGTGCAGGGCAACCGCCTGGTGGGCCCGAAGACCCTCGCGGAGATCGTCCAGGTGTTCGAGGACAGCCGGGAACTCGACCTGGCGGAGCGGCTCGTGCTGGCCATCGAGGCCGGCGAGGAGACCGGCGGTGACCGGCACGGCGCACGGTCGGCGACCGTGACGGTGATCGACGATCAGCCGTACCCGCTCTGGGACGTGCGGGTCGACGACGCCGAGCATCCGGCGCGGGAACTGCGCCGGCTGCACGGCGTCTTCCAGGAGGAAGTGCTGCCGACCATCCAGCAGCTACCCACCCGCGACGACCCCATGGGCGAGGCCGCCCGGCAGGCTCTCGGGTAGCCCGCGTCCGCAGGAGACCGGCTCCGATGAATCACAGACGATCTTCGTACAAGTGGCTGCCTTCTCGTCGAGTGCGGGCGCGCACCCTTCGGCGTTGCAACTGGTCGGTCAGGACCCGAATCCTCTGACGGGCTCGTCGCCTCTTACCTGTGCCGGCGAGACGCGCCGGCGGAGAACTGGAGGATGACATGGACCTCGTATGGTGGGTTGCCATCGCCGTCGGAGCCCTCGTGGTCTGCACGTGCACCGTATTCCTGCGGCGGCGGAGGGGACGTTCCCGTGGCTGAGACGGCATGGCCGAGCGAGCAGTTGGTTCTCGCCGCCCAGCGCGGGGACATCGCGTCGGTCACCGCGCTGGTCTCCGGCTCGTACCCGGGCGTGCGGCGGTTCGCGCACACGCTGTGCGCCACGCCCGAAGACGCCGAGGATGCGGCGCAGGAGGCGTTGATCATCCTCTACCGCAAGATCGGCACGCTGCGTGCCTCTGGGGCGCTGGCATCGTGGATGTTTCGGATCGTACGCAACGAATGCCTGCGGCGGCTGCGGCTCGTCGGCCATCGCCCCGCGCCAGTGGTTGACATCGCCACGGCGTCGGCCGAGGACGAGGTGCTGCAACGTCTCGAAGCCGGCCGTGTCGCCGAGGCGATCGCCGCGTTGCCCGCCGACCAGCGTCATGTGCTGATCATGCGGGACATCCAAGGCTTCCCGGGCCGGGCCGTCGCCGACGCGCTCGGCCTCAGCACGGCCGCGATGAAGTCCCGGCTGCACCGCGCCCGCGCCTCGGTGCACCGCACCCTGCAGGGAGGGTTGATCGATGGCTGACGGTCCATCGTTTACCAGCCAATCGCTGGCGCGGCACCTCGCCCGTGGCGTGGTCGGGTTCGGCGGGCTGATCGGCTCGATCGCCCTCCTGCCAGTCGTCGGCCCGGTGAGCCTGCTGCTCTTCCCCGTTGGCCTGCTCGCACTCCGCGGATGTCCGATGTGCTGGGCTGTCGGCCTCGTACAGACGCTTTCGAGGGGGCGCCTGCAGCGCTCCTGCACCGACGGTCGCTGCGAGCTGCAGAGGAGGACGACGTAGGGGCGACGGCGAACTCGACTCACTCACCCGCCGGGATGCGTCGCGGTCCGGGCGGCGCCGCTCCCCCGTTGGCCGCTCCGGCGCCACTCAGAGCATCGCCACCGGCACCAGGCGCATCGCCTCGACGCCGTCAAGGCGTTCGATCTCGGGCAGCCCGGTCCCACCCTTCCCGTTCAAGGGAAGCTGGAGCCGCAGCGAAGCGCGCGCCACCTGCGAGTCGAGTTGCGCGGCCAGATCGCCCTTGCCTTGGCACTGCTTGCGCAGACGCTCATAGGCGGCGTCGCGCTCCTCGAACTCGACCGACTCCGCGTGCGGTAGCGCCCGGACGGCCTCCTCTACGGCGGCTCGCTGCTTTTCCGTAGCCGTCGGTTCCAGCCGGACGATCGCCCCGATCCGCGACGGCGGGGGATCAGCATCAGCGATCTTGAGCCCGACCCACTCGACGCCGTCGACCGTACCCATCACCAGATCGACTGCCTCGGCGACCGACGCGTCCGTGACAGTCGCGTGAAGGGACTCCGGCAGGTTCTCCGGATCCAGGTCCGCCACCAGGTCCGGCGAGTCTTTCCGTAGTTTCTCGTAGGCCTGATCGCGGGTCTCGAAGGCGACGCCCGTTACGCTCGGCATCGCGCGTAGCCGCTGCTCCACCACACTTTTCTGCGCTGCCGTCACATCCCGGTCCAGCAGGACGGTCAATGTCGTGTGCCCGGCTTCCTTCGGCTCGGAGGTGCAAGCGGACAAAGCGGCCAGGAGCAACAAAGCCAATACCGGCGCGACGCGACGCATGGGTCAGATCGTAGGTGGGCGCGAGGCGTCGAGTGATCCCAAGGTCTTGGCCGGCGCGACTTCGGTGCCGGCCCCCGCCCGGCGCCAGGACGACGCGGGGCGGGGGCCGGCTCCCGGGCGGCAGGAGCGCCGGCCCTGGATCGAGGATCAGTCGATGGTCAGCAGCGGACCACGGCGGCGTCGATGACCGCCTCGCCGGCCGGTGCCAGGGTCGCCGGGTTGCTGGCGGCGGTGCCGCCGCCGTACGAGTAGTTGTGATACATCGCCAGATCGCCGTCGACAGAGTCCGCGAAGCAGTACGGCGCCTGAACGGTGAAGCTGGCGACCACCCCGCCGGGACGGAACAGTGCCGTCCAGGTGCCGTCGGCGGCCACGGTGGCCCGCACGTACGTCTGGCCGGTCTGGTCGTCCTGCACCCAGACCGACAGTTGGGCGCCGGTCACGCCGGTCTCGTCGGCGTCGCGTACCCCGTCCCGGTCGGCGTCCAGCCAGACCGTGCCGCGTACCGTCCCCGGCTCAGCCACCGTGACGGAGGTCTGGCCGGTGTTGTCGGCGAGGTCGTCCTCGGGGGAGGTGGTGGTCGCCTTGGCGGTGAAGGTCACCACGTCGCCCGGGACGGCGGTGGCGATGGTGGCTGACAGGTCCAGCGGCTCGTCCGTCCACCCGTTCACCATCTGGTAGTACACGCAGTCCCAGCCCGGCTGGCCGGCGACGAGTGTGTCGCCGAATTCGCAGTACCAGGGGCTGTTGTAGTCCTCGCTCACCCGGGTTAGGCCGGCGGGCAGCGGCACCAGGACGTGGACCTGCTCCGCCGTCATGTTCCCGGCGTTCTGCACCTGCACGGAGACGTTGACGGTGTCGCCGACGATCGGTTGGGCGGGGTCGGCCTGGGTCGCGATGACCTCCAGGTCGGTCACCCCTCGCACGTACGTGATCGGGGCGCTGCCCGTGTTGTTGCTGGTGGAGAGTTCGGGGCTGGTGGTCTTCGCGGTAGCGGTGACCGCCGAGACGGTGCCCGCCGGCGCGGGCGGGAAGTAGAAGTGGAACCGCAGCGACGGTGCGCTCGCCCCCGCGGCCAGCGCGCCGTACGTGCAGGTGGCGGCCGGGCCGAAGTCGCAGGTCCAGCCCTCCGGTGCGCCGTTGCCGTCGGTGAAGTACGCGCCGTCCGGCAGGCCGTAGGTCAGGGTGACGTCCGACGCTGACCGGGTGCCGGCGTTGCGGACCTGAACCTCGACGGTTACCCCGCCGCCGACGTCGACGACCTGGTCGCGGGGGGCAACGGCGGTGGCGGTGACCGCCAGGTCCGCCCGGGACGGCGCGGCGACGGCCGGCGCGGCCGGGAGCGTCGCGGCCGCCAGCGAGAGCAGCACGGCGAGGCCGGACACCTCGGCGAGCCGGCTACGGCGGGTTGGATGAGGAGTGGAATGCATCAGATCCTCGTCTGTCGCAGGGATCGGCCGGAGTAGGTCACGGCCGGAGCGGGCCTCCGTGCCCGTCCCATGATCCAGCGCCGGAGGCGAGTCATCCGTCACAGTCGATCAACTCCGCTGGTCCTCCACTGCGGAGCACCCGCGCCGTGGCCGCCCCGACGAAGACCGGTGGTGGTGGCTTCGCGGGGTCGTCCTCGGCGTGCTCGCCGACAGCATCGGGCGCGACGACCTCGCCGCGCCGCTGCGGGAGCGGTGCCTGCGTCCCCGCCTCGACACCGTCACCAGACGTCGTCGAGCGCGGCATCGCCCGTGGCGACCTCCCGTCCGACACGTCGCCGGCCACCGCGCGCGATCTCCTCGCCGGCCCGCTCGGCTGCCGGCGGCTGGTCGACGGCACCCTGACGGGCACCGACGTCCGCGAACTCGTCGACACCGCATGGAAAGCCCTGACCGGCCCGGACGACCCCGCCGTCGGCACCTGAACCCTCGGGACTGCACCGACGGCTGTCCGGCACAGCGAACCTCCCGCCCACTGGAACGGAGGCGGACGAGGTAGCGTCCGTGCTTCACCACGGGGAGGGCTGCATGTACGACCGGCGTGACCTCGTCCGCGTCTACCTCGCCGCGCAGGAGCGGGGATTCGGTGGCTACCACCCCGAATCGTCGGCGTACAACGCGGCGCTGAAGGCGCACTACGCGGCGATGCTCGACGGGCTCCAGCAGCTCTTCGGGCTGCGGCTGCACCGGGACGGCGTCGACACCCTCACCCACCGGGTGCTGTTCATGTTGTTCTCCTCGACGGCCGCCTCGTTCTTCGCACTGCGCACTCCGTGGTCCGGTTTCCTGGAGACGGGCCTCCTGATCCGGAAGGTCGAGGAGGCGGGGGCGGAGGGCGAGCGCGTCATGACGGCCAGCCAGCGCATCGACGCCCTCACCGCCGAGTCGCGCGAGACCCACCTGGAGATGCTCGACGCGCTCGTCGCGGTGATGCTCGGCGACCGCGCGGAACTGACGTTCAACACGGCCGACCTGCGGGCGATCGGTGTGGACGACACGAAACCGAACACCACGGACCACCCGCTCTACGAAGACTGACCGGCACGGCGATCTGGACGTGAGTCCCGAGCCGCGTCGGCCCGGTCAGGGGTGAGCGGCGACCCTTTACTGTCCTCGCCATGAGGACAGGGACGCTGACACGAGCCGCCACCATCGTCACGGCGATCGGGCTGGTCGCCGGCTGCAGCGGCACGGCGGCACGCGAGGCGCAGGGGTGCCAGGAGTCGGTACGCGAGGCGGAGGCCAAGGTCCGGGTGGACCGCTGGGACCCGCCGGAGGAGCTGCCGGGTCTCGGCGACTATCCCGAGATCCACTGGCAGGCTCGCGCGTTGGGCGATCCGTGTTCCCGGGTCCCGGGCCCGACGGACTGGGCGTACCAGGCTGTCGTCAGGCTCCAACCGCAGGACGCGCGAGAACTGGCGGAGCAGTACGACTTCGCGCCGATCACCGCCGGCGACCCGGCCCAGCACGACCAGGGCAAGACGCCCGCCGACGTGTGGCCCGACCTGCGGTCGCACGTCCCGGCCGCTCCCCACTGGCTGCACAGCCGGTCGTACGACGAGGCCCCGCCCGCCACGCGCGGACGGGTGGCGTTCCTCGACGTCGAGCACGAGACGGTGCTGCTCATGCTGAACGACCGCTAGCGGCGGGGCCGCCCGGGGACGCGGAACGGCCCCGGGGCGTGCGCGCCGGGGCCGTCCGGTGAGGTGTACCTGTCAGCTCAGGCTGGACCAGAACGCGTACCGGTGGTCGCGGAGGAACTCGGTCGGCTTCCAGCGCCCCGAGGTCAGCGACTGGACGTGCGGGCGACGCTCGGTGAACCGCTGCCAGCCGCCGCCCCGCCCGCCGTTGGGGTCGCCGTCCTCGACGAATTGGGTCCACGCGCCGGGCAGCCGGTCGGCGAGCCGGTCCTGCTCCGGTCGACGCGCCGGTCGTCGCCGCGTCACCGTGGCAACGACACCGACCGCCCGCACGGCACGGTCACCGACACGGCCGGCGGCGGGGCGTCCCCCGTGGGGAGGAGGGGACTCACGCCGTCGCGGGAGGTGTGGCCGGCGGCGAGCCGGAAGCCTGGAGGGCGAGGGCGACGAGGGTCGCCACCGTTTTCAGGAGGACCGATGAGGACGACACTCCGTGGGCTGGGCGCGGCGGCCATCGTGGTCGGCGTGGCCCTGGCCGGCGCGTCGGGCGCCACCGCCTCGGCGACGGCAGACCGGGAGCCCGCCGGGACCGCGCGCGTGACCGGCAGCGGCGAGATCCGGCTGACGTTCGCGCCGGACCGGGACGTACGCAGCTTCAGCTTCGACGCACGCGCCACCCCGTACACCCGACCCCTGCCGGGGGCGCCCCAGGGCCTGCCCACCGACGCGACCGGGACCGTCCACGTCGCCCACCGGGTCGCGGCGGACGGCACCACCGTCCGCTTCGCGGCCCGGGTCGACTGCCTGGTCACGGCCGCGCGGACCGCGACCCTCACCGCCGTGGTCACCGAGGCCGACGCGCCGGTGGCCGACCTCGTCGGGCGACGGCTGGGCTTCAGCGTGTACGACGGGCCGGGCCGCGACCGCGTCGGCTTCTCCTGGGCCGTGGTCAACGCCGATCAGGGCCCGGACGGGCAGTGGCGGGAGGGCAGCGTGGGCACCTGCATGGCGCCCGCTCCCTTCGCCCCGGTGACCGGGGGCGACTACCGGGTGCGGCACGCCGAACTGCCGCCGCCGCCGGAGAGCTGAACCGGCCGGCGGATGTCGTCGGCCACGACGCGATCCGGCGGCCCGCCGTGTCGTTGATCCGGTTGAGCCTGCCCCCACCTGCGACGACGGTGGGGGCACCGACCGTGAGGAGGCACGCCGATGACCCGTCAGCGCGAGACCGTGGAGGTCGACCCGGTCCTGTTCCGTGCCGTCTACGACTCGCCCGCGTCGCTGCCCGGCGCGCACCGGTGGACGACCCCGGAGTCGGACGTGCGGCGCATCGAGAAGCTGCTCGGCATGCCGCTGCGCAGCATCGGTGCCCCGCTGTGGGTCAGCGGCGACGAGCCGGACTGCCCCAAGTGCCGGCGGCGGGTCACCTGGTACGACATCGTCTCCTCCGCCCTCTCCGGCGTGCACGACCGGATGATGATCGCAACGGTCATCCTCGGCGACCGCAAGTACGTCAACACCGAGGTCCCGGACGCGATCGCCGGGGTGCGCTGCGCCGACTGCCACACGCCGATCGAGGGGCTGCGCAGCTTCAAGTGCCACAACTGGGCGTACGCCTTCGAGGCGCTGGAGACCGTCCGGGAGCGGATGACCGGCGCGTCAGTCGTCGGCCGTCAGCTCGCGGACGAACCGCAGGCCGGGGCACCCGTCGAGTGACACCTCCCCGGCCGGAGTGAAGCCGGTGCGCCGCAGCACCGCGAGCGAACCGGCGTTGTCCAGGGTCGTCCGGGCGGTCAGCCGGCGCAGCCCGTACGCCGCACGGGCCAGCGCGGCCACCCGGCGGACGCCGTCGGTCGCCACCCCGCGCCCGGCGGCCCGCTCGGCCACCCGGTAGCCCAGCTCGGCCTCGCCGTCGGCGACGTCGACCAGGTTGAACCGGCCCAGCACCGCCCCGTCGGCGTCGACCAGGACGTGGAAGTGGCACGCGCCGGTCTCCTGCTCGGCGAGCAGCCCCGCGTGCCGCGCGTCGAAGTCGGCGAAGTACGCGTCGCCCCGGTCCGGCACCGACCGGGCGAACCACTCCCGGTTCTCGCGTTCGAAGCGCAGCAGCGCGGCGGCGTGGTGGGCGGCGAGCCGCTGGAGGTCGGGCACCGCGCCACCCTACCCAGATGTAAGGAAGGGACCCTTCCTCTACCAAAAACGATAGGAAGGTGCCCTTCCTTACACGTCAGCGGTCGCCGGCGGAGCGGCGGGTGGGGCGGCGGCCGGGCGGGGAGGGCGGCTCGGGGCCGGGGTCGGGGACGACAGGCATCGGCCGGACCACGGGCCCGGCACCGGTGACCCGGAGCGGCTCGCCGTGGTGCCACACCTCGATGCCGGTCTCCGGGTCGGCGTCGGGCAGCTCGTAGCGGGCCTCGTCCCGGGTCAGCGTGACCCGCAGCCGGTGGCCGTGCCAGCGCAGGCAGAAGCCGAGCCGGTCGATCCGTGCCGGCAGCCGGGGGTCGAAGGAGAGCACCCCCCGGTCGTCGCGCAGCCCGCCGAAGCCCTGCACCAACGCCAGCCACGCCCCGGCCAGCGACGCCAGGTGCAGCCCGTCGCCGGTCTTGTCGCCCAGGTCCGCCAGGTCCTGGAGCACCGACTCGGCGAACAGGTCGTACGCCAGGTCGAGGTGCCCGACCTCGGCGGCGAGCACCGCCTGCGGGGAGGCCGACAGCGACGAGTCCCGGACGGTCCGCGCCTCGTAGTAGGCGACGTTGCGCGCCTTCTCGTCGGCCGTGAACTCCCCCGGGCACCGCTGCATGGCGAGCACGAGGTCGGCCTGCTTGACCACCTGCTTGCGGTACAGCTCCAGGTAGGGGAAGTGCAGCAGCAGCGGGTAGTCGTCGTCGGAGGTGCTCACGAAGTCCCACTCCGGCTGCGCGGTGAAGCCGGCCGCCTGCTGGTGCACCCCGCGCTTGCCGTCGTACGCGACGAAGACCGCGTCGGCGGCGGCCCGCCAGCCGGCCACCTCGGCCGGGTCGACGCCGAGCCGGGCCGCCGCCTCGGGGTGCCGCTCGGCGGCGTCGGCGGCGCCGCGCAGGTTGCGGCGGGCCATCAGGTTGGTGAAGAGGTTGTCGTCGGCCAGGGCGGAGTACTCGTCCGGGCCGGTCACCCCGTGCAGGTGGAAGCTGCCCGCGTCGGACCAGTGGCCGAAGCCGTGCCACAGCCGGGCCGTCTCGACCAGCAGCTCCAGCCCGGCCCCGGCGAGGAACTCGTGGTCGCCCGTGGCGGCGACGTAGCGCAGCACCGCGTCGGCGATGTCGGCGTTGACGTGCAGCCCGGCGGTGCCCGCCGGCCAGTAGCCGGAGCACTCGCGGCCGCCGATGGTCCGCCACGGGAAGGTCGCCCCGGCCAGCCGCAGCTCCGCCGCGCGTTCGCGGGCCTCGGGCAGGTGGGCGTGCCGCCAGCGCAGCGCCGACCGGGCCACCTCCGGGGCGAGGTACGTCAACACCGGCAGCACGTAGCCCTCGGTGTCCCAGAGCACGTGCCCGTCGTAGCCGTTGCCGGTCAGGCCCTTGGCCGGGATGGTCCGGTCGTCGTCCGGCCGGCCCGCCTGGATGAGGTGGAACACGGCGAACCGGATGGCCTGCTGGAGTTCGGCGTCGCCGTCGAGCAGCACGTCGGCCGTCTGCCAGGCGGCGTCCAGGGCCGCGCGCTGGGCGGCGAGCAGCGCGTCGAAGCCCGCCGCGCGGGCCGCCCCGGCCTCCTCGACGACCAGGCGGGCCAGCCCCTGCGGCGGCGTCGCGTCCACCGTGCCGCACTCGTACGCGGCGAACTTGGTCAGCTCCAGCCGCTCGCCGGCGCGCAGCGTCCCGGTCAGGGTGAGGCGCAGCCGGTCCGGCGCGCAGTCGACGCCGGGGGCGAAGCCCTCCGGGGCCCGCACCTCGTGCGCGACGGCGACGGCGACCCGCTGCCCGCTGCGCTCGGTGCGGTGCACGAGGACGCCGTCGTGCCCGTTGGAGTGGCGGTACTCGGCCGTCAGCGGGTCATGGATCACCGAGGCGGCGCGGGGGTCGTCGGAGCGCTCCGGCACCCGCTCGTTGGCGAGCAGGTCGGCGCAGACCCGCACGTCGACCGTCCCGTCCAGCGGCTCGACGCTCCACCGGACGGCGGCCACCGGGCGACGGGGCAGCGAGACCAGCCGCGTGCTGCGGACGCGTACGCCGTGCCCGGCCGGGGAGACCCACTCGGTGTGCCGCTCGACCACCCCGGCACGCAGGTCGAGCACCCGCTCGTGGACGCGGAGGGTGCCGGTGCGCACGTCCAGCGGCTCGCCGTCGACCCAGAGGCGGATCAGGGCGGCGTTCGGCGCGCTGATCACCGTGTCGCTGAGCTGCGGGAACGCGTACCCGTCCTCGGGGTAGGTCAGCTCCCGCCGCTCGTGGAAACCGTTCAGGTAGCTGCCCGGCATGCCGTACGGCGTGCCCTCGTCCAGGTTGCCGCGCCAGCCCAGCCAGCCGTTGCCCAGCGCGAAGATCGACTCCGTCTCGGCGAGCCGGTCGAAGTCCGCCTCCGTACGCCGGATCCGCCAGGCCTCGTCGTCCCCGGTCCCGGGCGCGGTCGGCGGCCGATCGGCGGTCGGGGTGTCGTGCACTGCGCCTCCAGAGGAGTCCGACGTACCGGGGTCGACCGTGGCAGACCGGGCTGAGAGATCGCTGAGACGAAAGTCAGGTGTGCCACCCGACCAACGCACACTGCGTCCGGCTTGCAGATGTTCCAGGGTTGTCTGCGCGCTAAACACGGTATGAACTACTGGTGAGGTGAATCATGGTTGAAGCGGACGTGCCGGATGTTCCGGAAATCAGCGTCGAGTGGTATCGGGACATCGTCGACTTCGCCGCCGACACCCCGCAACCGGTGCAGTGGTTCGCCGGGCACTTCACCGAGGGCGCGATCCTGCTGCTCGGCGCGCTGTGGCTGGTGGCGGCCGTGTCGCGTCTCGGCGGTGGCCCGCGCGGTCGCGCGTACGCCCTGGTGACGCCGGTGGCGGTGGTGCTCGCGTACGGGTGCAGCGAGGCCTTGAAGATCGTGGTGGACCAGGAGCGCCCGTGCCGGGCGGTCGCCACCGAACTGGCCATCATCGCGGGCGAGTGCCCGCCGACGGGCGACTGGTCCTTCCCCAGCAACCACTCCACGATCGCGGGCGGGCTGGCGGTGGCCACGCTGCTGCTGTCCCGCCGGGTCGGGCTGGTCGCGCTGCCGGTGGCGGCGCTGGCCGCGTTCTCCCGCACCTTCGTCGGCGTGCACTACCCGCACGACGTGGTCGTCGGCGTCCTGCTCGGCGCCCTCGTCACCGCACTGCTCACGCCGCTGCTCGCCCGCCCCGCCGCCGGCCTGCTCCAACGCCGCGCCCGCCACGCCGAGCGCCCCGTTCCCGACCCCGCCACCTCGACCCGCCGCTGACCACCCACCCTTCCCGCCTTCCCCGATCTCGCACCTCCGCCCCCGGCGAGCCACCCGAAGAGAGCCGATCCCAGGGGCCAGGCCGCCGGGGGCCGGGGGTCAGGGCAGGAGGAGGGTGGCGACGGTGGCCAGGGCGAGGAAGGGACCGAAGGGGAGGTGGCTGCGCCAGCCGACGCGGCGGGCCGCCAGGAGCGCGACGCCGACCACCCCGGAGAGCAGCAGGGCGAGCAGCAGCCCGGCCACCGGCACGGCCCAGCCGTACCAGCCCAGCAGGGCGCCGGCGCCGAGCGCCAGCTTGGCGTCGCCGAGGCCGAACCCGCGCCGGCCGAGCAGCAGCGTGGTGGTGGCGAAGAAGAGCGCCAGCGCGACGCCGGCCGCGGTGGCCCGCAGCCAGGGCGCCGGTCCGGCGCCGGCCAGTGCGGCCACCCCGAGCAGCAGCCACGTCCCGGCCGCGGCGGGCCAGGTGAGCCGGTCCGGGAGCCGGTGCACGGCCGTATCGACGAAGACCAGGGGGATGGTCCAGCCCAGCCACCACGCCGTGGCGGCCAGCACGGCGGCGGGCGGCCCGACCAGCAGCACCCCGACCGCCGCCACCACGGCGAGTTCCACCGCGCCGGGCGGCGGGCCGACCCGCGCGCGGCACCGCCCACACCGCGCCGCCGGACCCAGCGCCGGCCACGGCCGGGCCACCCCGATCGGAGCGCCGCAGGCGTCGCACCCGGTCCTGCTCGCCACCCCTGGCGGTACGGCGTGCCGGACCACGGCGAGGCGGAGCACCGGCGCGAGGGTGAGGACCGCCAGGGCCCTCGCGGCACGAGAGGCGGCCGGCGGCCCGGTCGGCTCCGCCAGCACCGGCGGCCCGGTCAGCGCCACGGCCGCCCCTCCCACCCGACGCCGAGGTGCAACACGGAGCGTAGTGCCCCCGCCGGGCGCCGGTAACGGGTGGAACGGCGTGCGCCCCTCCCGCCGGAATCGCGGTGACGCGCGCGGAAATGGCGCGACCATATCAGCGGGAATCCCATCCGAATGCGATGGCGATCCGTCGTGACGGGGGACGGATCGGACCAGACGCCACGTCCGGGACACACCTCGGCGACCACGGCGACACCGCGCCCACCCGGCGGACTCCCATCGCGCCGATTTTCCCGGCCACCCCGCTGATCCTTCCCACCCGACTCGTCCGCACCGCCCGCAGCCACCCGCCGCCACCACCTGTCATCACTCAGAGTGTCCGACTGAATTGCCCCTGTTGCATCGGCGGACGTCAGCCTATGCTCGCCCCTTGGGTGCGATGCAACCCCGCGACAAAACGATGGGACGAACGCAGGGTTTGCATTTGTAGAGATCAATAAAGGCGAATGCGGAGACGCTTTCCGACAGGTCCGGATGGCCTCATTCGGCCGCGCCGCCGCATGCCCGGAGGCCGGCACGCCGGTCGCCGGACGGCCACCGAGGAGGCACGACGTGCGCGGACGGCAGCCCGTTCGACGGGTTACCTGCCTGCTCGCCATCGCGGCGGTCGGCGCCGCCACCGCCTGCGGCACCGACCCGACGACCACCGCCCGGACGACTCCCGCCGTCGACACGTCGACCCCGACCCACCGGGACGTCGACGAGCAGGCGGCCAGGAAGGCGGCGCTGGCCGCGTACGCCGGATATCTCGCCGCCTCCCGCACGGCGAGCGGGCGCAGCGACCCCCACCACCCGGACCTGTCGCGGTTCCTCGCCGACCCGCTGCTGACCCGGGTTCGACTGTCCATCCGCGAGGCGAAGGAGCACGGTGCGATGCGTACCGGCACGTTGGTCTCCGATCCCACAGTGACCGCGGTGAGCCTGGATTCGAGCCCGCCGACGGTGGAGATCCAGGACTGCCTGGACGCGACCGGCTACCGCCTGGTGTACGCCAGGAACAAGCGGGTCGTCCCCGGCACCAGGGGGACCCGGCACCTGGCCACCGCCAACGCCACCCGCTACCCGGACGGCCGCTGGTTGATCAACGCCGGCGCAGCCCACGAGGACCTGCCGTGCTGACCTGGGGAGGAAGGGGCGCCCCGGCCCTCACGTCGGCCGCGGCCGGGGCGACCCGACCGCGTACCGACGGCGGCCGGGCCGGGGCGACCCGCCGGGCGCTCGCCGGCGCCGGACTGGCCCTGCTGCTGGCGCTCGGGGCGGCCGTGCCCGCGATCGCCGCCGGGCGCGCGGGCCCCGGCGCGGAGTGCCCACCCGGGCAGAACGACTGCAGCGTCTGGGACGACGACCCCGGTACCCCGGGCGGCGGCGGGGACACCGGCGGGGGCGGCGACCCCGGCGGTGGGGACTCCGGTGGCGGCGGCGGGAAGTGCCAGTGGAACGGCCGCACCGTCAAGTGCTACGACGACGTGCTCGGCTGGTTCAACAACGGCGACGGCTGCTACTACAGGCTCTCCGAGCCACAGCAGGAGGCCCCCGAGGGCAAGCAGTGGTACACGCGCACCTGCAACGGCGGCGACCTCGGCACCCAGACCGAAGTCCTGCTGGACGCCCCGCCGCCCGGGTTCGGCGCGCCGCCCGACCCGGAGGAACTCGCCCGGCGGGCGCTGGCCAAGATCACCATCGCGGCGCCCCGGATCGCGGTCGCCCCCCGCCGCAGCAAGGGGCCCGGCCTGGTCGGGCTGCCGGTCTGGATGTGGGGCAGCGACGACGATCCCAAGTACTTCGGGCCGACCCAGGAGGCGTCGGAGACCGAGCGGGGGCTGACCGTGGAGATCACGGCGACGTTCGACCGGATCGTCTGGGACATGGGCAACGGCCGCACGGTCACCTGCGCCGGCCCCGGCACCCCCTACCGGGCCGGTGGCAGGTACGCCGGCCGCCCCTCCCCGGACTGCGGCTACGACAGCGGCTACCCAAAGGCCGACGAGTACTGGGTACGCGCCACGACGTACTGGACCGTGACCTGGCGCGGCGGCGGCGAGAGCGGCGTCATCCCCCTCACCCGGACGACGGGCACGGTCCCCGTCCGGATCAACGAACTACAGGTGGTGTCCGAGTGAGTGTGGCTACCCGTAACGGAACCGGACCGGTGGACGCGCCGGTCGCCCCGCCGAAGGTGGTGCGGCAGCGTCGGATGCGACCCGGGCTGCTCGGCCTGGCCGTGCTGCTGATCGCCCTCGGCGGTCTGGGCGCGGCGTTCGCGGTCACCTCCGTACGCGCCACCGGCAGCTACCTCGCCGTGGCCCGACCGGTCGAGGTCGGCCGGCAGATCAGCGCCGACGACCTGGTGCCGGTGCAGGTGGCCGGCGGCCAGGGCCTGTCCCCGGTCCCGGCTGGCCGGCTCGACGAGGTGCTCGGCAAGCGGGCCGCCGTGTCGCTGACCCCCGGGACGCTGCTGACCATGGCCCAGCTCACCGACGACCCGCTGCTCGGCCCCGGGCAGCAGCAGCTCGCGCTGGGTCTCGGGCCCGCCGAGGTGCCCGCCCGCGAGCTGCACCCCGGCGACAAGGTCCTGCTGGTCAGCACGCCCGACGGCAACGACGACCGCCCGGTGGGCGCCGCCACCCGGTTCGAGGCGACGGTCATCGACACCGCGACATCCGACGATGACGACGAGGTGGTGGTCTACCTGGCGCTCGCCGTGCGGGACGTGCCGGCCGTGGTGGCGCTCTCCGCGCAGGAACGGATCGCCGTCGTGCTGACCGAGGCGGCCTGAGCATGGCGATCATCGCGCTGGTGTCGGCGAAGGGTTCCCCGGGCGTCACCACCTCGGCCCTGGCCTGCGCCCTGAGCTGGGACCGGCGGCTGGTGCTCGCCGAGTGCGACCCGGCCGGCGGGTCCATCCTCGCCGGCTACCTGGGCGGCGCGCTCGACGGCCCCCGGGGCATCGGCGAGCTGGCGGTCGGCGAGCTGCGCGACGGCAACCTGGAGACCGCGTTCTGGTCGCAACTGGTCGACCTGGACGCGCCGAAGCGGGAACGGCTGCTGCTGCCCGGCGTCGTCGACCCCGCGCAGGCCGGCAGCGTCACCCCGCTCTGGCAGCGGTTCGCCGACTTCTTCGCCAGCCTCGAGCGCGGCGACCCGCCGTACGACGTGCTCGTCGACTGCGGGCGGCTGCACGTCGTCGGTCCACCCTGGCCGATCCTGCGCGCGGCCTCGGTGGTGCTGCTGGTCAGCCGCGCCCGGCTGCCCGACCTGTCCGGCACCCGCGCGATGGTCAGGGCGGTCGAGCGGGACTTCGCCGAGCACCGGGTGCCGCCGGGCAGCCTGCGGCTGCTGCTGGTCGGCGACGGCCACGGCAGCGGCGAGGTGAGCAAGGCGCTGCGGCTGCCGGTGGTCGCCCGGCTGCCGGACGACCCGCGTACGGCCGAGGTGCTCAGCCTGGGCGGCACCGTGCGGGCCGGTCGGCCGCTGATGCGCGCGGCCGGTGCCCTGGAGGTGCCGGTCGGGGCGCTGTCGGAGCGGCGGCGCGCCCGGCTGGCCTGGCCCGTGTCGCAGGGGGTGCCGGATGCGGTTTGAACCGGTCTCCGCCGATCCGCGCCGACAGCCGCCCGGCACCGCCACCCCGCCCGGTGCCACCGCCACCGCACCGCCCGGCGTCACCTCCACCGCGCCGCCGCTGCCCCCGCCCAACGGGCGGCACCACCAGCCGGCGCCGCTTCCGGTGCCGCTGGCCGGGCCGCCGCCGGAGCCGCCGCCCCGGGCCCGGGTCGACTTCCACGTGGTCCGCGAGCTGCGTCGGGAACTCAGCGAACGGCTCACCCGGTGGCAGCGCGGCCGGGAGTTCACCGTCGACGAGGAGGACACCGAGCGCGCCCGGCTCGCGGTCGCGGTGGTGGCCGAGTACGCCGACGCGGTGCGCCGCGCGGGCACCCCGATGGCGGCCGGCGAGGAACGGCTCCTGCTCGACCAGGTGACCGCCGAGCTGGCCGGGCTCGGCCGCCTCCAGACACTGCTGGTCGACGACACCATCGAGGAGGTGCACATCCTCGGCTGCGACCAGGTGCGCGTCACCCGGCACGGCGGCGGGGTGGACTGGGCCGAGCCGATCGCCGACAGCGACGACGAACTGGTGGAGATCCTCCAGGCGGCGGCCCGCCGCGCCGGGGCCACCGAGCGGTCGCTGTCGACCTCCAAGCCCACCCTCGACCTGCAACTGCCCGACGGCAGCCGGCTGGCCGCGGTGTTCCTGGTCAGCCACCGCCCGTACGCGGTGATCCGCAAGCACAACACGCTGGACGTGAGCCTGGACGACCTCGCCGGCGGCCGGGGCGACCTGGACGAGATGATCGACCCGTTGGTGCGCGACTTCCTGCGCGCCTCCATGCGGGCCGGGCTGAACATCATGGTGGCCGGCCTGGCCGGGGCCGGGAAGACCACGGTCATCCGGGCGCTGATGGACGAGATCCCGGCCGACGAGCCGTACGTGCTGCTGGAGGAGAGCCGGGAGCTGCTGCCGGCCCGTCGCCGGCTCAAGCACCGGGCGGTGATGAGCTTCGAGGCACGGGAGGGGCACGGCGAGCGCGGGCCGGACGGCCGACCGGCCGGCGAGGTGAGCATCGCCGACCTGATCCCCGTCTCGCTGCGGATGGGCGTGCTGCGGATCATCGTCGGCGAGGTCCGGTCCCGGGAGATCGTCCCGATGCTCCAGGCCATGACGACCAGCCGCGGCTCGATGTGCACCATCCACGCGCGTACGCCCGCCGGGGTGAGCGAGCGGATCATCGAGCTGGCGCTGGCGCACGGCCGGGAGATGACCGTCGACCAGGCCCGCCGGATGGCCGGCAACGCGCTCGACCTGATCGTCTACGTCACCGTCGAGGACGAGACCGCGATCGGCGGGCGCAAGCACCGCTTCGTCTCGCACGTCGAGGAGGTCATCGGCGTGGGCGACGGCAACCGGATCACCACCACGCAGGTGTTCGGTCCCGGGCCGGACGGGCGGGCGGTGCCCCGGCACCTGCCCGAGCGGATCCGCGCCCAGCTCCTCCGGGTCGGCTACGACGCCCGGCTGCTCAGCCGGTGGATCGAGGCCGGCACGGGCGCCTGGCGGCGGCCCCGGCAGACCCGGCTCGGGCGGCGGTGACCTGCGGTGCTGGACAACGTCGAACTCGTCGCGGTGGTCTCCGGGGCCGCCTGCGTCGCCGGGCTGCTGCTGGCGGTCGTCGCGCTCGTCGGCACCCGCCGGCCGCCCGGCGGGCCCGGCGCGGGCCGGGGGCTGGAGCGCCTGTGGAAGGGCTCCGGCGCCAGCCCGCGCGAGCAGCGGGCGCACCAGGCCCTGCTGGTCGGCGCGCTGGTCGCCGGCGCGCTGGCCTTCCTGTTCACCGGCCTGCCGGTGGTCGGCCTGCTGGTCGTGGTGGCGGTCCCCGGCACCCCGTGGCTGTTCTCGGTCGGCAAGGCCGAGCAGCGGGCCATCGCCCGGATCGAGGCGGTCGGCGAGTGGACCCGCCGGCTCAAGGACGTCTCGGCCACCGGCCAGGGCCTCCAGCAGACGATCATCGGCACGGTCACCACCGCGCCCGAGGAGATCCAGGAGGAGGTACGACTGCTCGCCGCCCGCCTCCAGGCCGGCTGGCTGGCCCGCTCCGCGCTGCTCGCCTTCGCCGACGAGATCGGCGACCCGGTCTGCGACCAGGTGGTGGCGGCGCTGATCCTGCACGTGACCGACCGGGGCGAGCGCCTCGGCGACGTGCTCGGCTCGATCGCGCACGCGGCGGCGGCCGAGGTGGCCACCCGCCGGGAGATCGAGGCGAAGCGCACCCAGCCCCGGTTCGCGGTCCGCTTCCTCACCGGGATGACCCTCGCCACCGTCGCGTACGGGCTGCTCAACACCGAGTACGTCAGCCCGTACGGCACGCCCTTCGGGCAGCTCGTGATGGCGGCCCTCGGCGCGGCCTTCGTCGGCCTGCTGGCCTGGGTGCGGTCGATGAGCCAGCCGCGCCGGCCGGCGCGCTTCCTGCCCGCCCCCGACCCGCAGGAGGTGCTCGCGTGAGCGCGAGGAGTGAGCTTGCGAGCCCCACAGTCGCGAACGAAAGGCCGGCCCCGTGAGCGCGAGGAGTGAGCTTGCGAGCCCCGCAGTCGCGAACGAAAGGCCAGCCCTGTGAGCGTGGTCCTCAACTGGCAGCTCGCGCTCGCCGTCTGCGGCGGGGCGGCCGTCGGGCTGGGCGCCTTCCTGGTGGTGCGCGAACTGGTGCCGGCCACCCCGGCGCTCGGGCCTGCGCTGCGCCGGCTGCACCAACCGCCCGGCGGCGGGCAGCTCACCGCCCCCGCCGACCGGCGGCTGGAGTGGCTGACCGGGCTGAGCCGCTGGCTACGGCCACCGCACCGGCAGCTCGCCCTGATCGACCGGACCCCCGAGCAGTACGCCCTGTCGATGCTGCTCTCCGCGCTGATCGGGCTCGCCGCGCCGACGCTGCTCGGGGGCACCCTCCTCGCCGTCGGCGTACGGCTGCCGGTGGTCGTGCCCGTGCTCGGCAGCCTCGGGCTGGCGGTGCTCTGCGCCCTGGTCGCGCACCGGGCGGTGCTGGACCGGGCGGACAGGGCCCGCGACGAGTTCCGCCAGGCCGTCTGCACCTACCTGGACCTGGTCGCGTTGCAGCTCGCCGCCGCCCACGGGCCGGTGCAGTCGCTGGAACGGGCGGCGGCGGTCTGCGACGGCTGGGTCTTCGACCGCATCTCGGAGGCGCTGCGGATCGCCCAGATGCAGATGCACTCGCCGTGGGACGAGCTGCGCGACCTCGCCGAGCGCATCGGCATCCCGGAGCTGGGCGACGTCGGGGCGATCATGCGCTCCTCCGGCAGCGAGGGCGCGCAGGTGCACGAGACCCTGCGCAGCCGCGCGGACTCACTGCGCGACCAGATCCGCACCGACAACCTGGCCCGGGCCGAGGGGGTGACCAGCCGCCTCGACATCCCCGGGGCGCTGCTCGTCTTCGTCCTGCTCGGCTTCGCGGTCTACCCGTTCATCGCCCGCCTCTGATCCGACCCCGAGAGAAGGAGCCCGTCATGTCCGTCATCACCTACCTGCACGTCGCGCTGGCGGCGCGGCTGGCCGAGCTGCGCCGCGACGGCGAACGGGGGGACAGCCCCGTACCCACCGCCGTGATCATCTTCGGCCTGGTCGCCGTCGCGATGGCGGTCACCGCCGCCGCCCTCGGTGCGGCCAACGACTGGATGGACAACATCCCGAAGCACCAGGACCCGAAGTAGCCCTGATCCGTGAGCCGCGCAGACTCCTCGCCGGGGCGCCGGGCGACCACCGTCGCCCGGTGCCCTGCCCTGGCCGCCGCCCGGCCGCCCGCACCGGCCGCCGCCCGGCCCGGTCCAGCCGTCGCCCGCCGCCCCGGCCTGGCCGTCGCCCGGCGCCCCGGTCCAGCCGCCGCCCGCCGCTCCGGCCTGGCCGTCGCCCGGCGCCTGGCAGCCGGCGGGACCGACCGGGGGGCCAACCCGGTCGAGCTGGCGGTGGCGATGCCGGCGATCCTGCTGCTGCTCTTCGCCTCGATCCAGACCGCGGCCTGGTTCGTCGCCCGTTCCACCGCGCTGAACGCCGCGCAGAGCGCGGTCAACGCGCAACGGCTGCACCAGGCGCCGCCCGGGGCCGGCGAGGCCCGGGCCACCCGGTTCCTGCGGGCCGCCGGCGGCTGGCTCGTCGACTGGGACAAGCCCGCCCCGAGCTGCGAGAGCACCACGACCGAGGTGACCTGCACGGTGCGCGGTCGCTCCCTGTCGGTCGTCCCCGGGGTCGACTTCCCGGTGCGGCAGACCGCGCACGGGACGGTGGAACGGTGGACCACGCCGTGAGCCGTACCGCCGAGCGGGGCTCGGTCTCGATCGAGGTGGCGGTGCTCGCCCCGGCCTTCATCGCGCTGATCGTGCTGGCCGGGGTCACGGGGCGTACCGCCGTGGCGGCCGAGGCCATCGACGCCGCCGCCCACGACGCCGCCCGCGCCGCGTCGATCTCCCGGGACGCCCGCACCGCCCGCGCGGAGGCGCGGGACGCGGCCCGCCGGCAGCTCGACTGGCGGGGCCTGGACTGCGCCGGCAGCCCGGAGGTGACCTTCAGCGGCGCGGTACGCGGCAAACCCACCACCCTCGACGCGGCGTTCCGCGGCCCCGCCGGGCAGGACGCCTCGGTCACCGTGCGGATCGCCTGCACCGTCTCCTACCGGGACCTGCACCTGTCCGTCCTGCCGGGGATGCCCGCCGGCAAGCGGGTGTCGGCGAGCTTCACCTCGCCGCTGGACCGCTACCGGAGTAGAGCTCTCGGGTTCGGGATTACTGAAGCTACTTCGAGCACGAACCCGAGGGCGGGTGACGTGTGATGAGTGTGTGGGTGTGCTTCAGTTCCGGAAGCGGCGATGGCGAGAGCGTCAGCCGGGCTGGCTGGAACGGTGGATCCCTCCGTCTAGCTGTTCGTGGCGGGAACGCGGCCGATGGCGGTGAAGAACGTGAAAGCGGCCAGGAACGGGCCGTTGGTCAGGCTGGTGAGCCAGGTCCGGGCGGCGTTCTCGTCGAGGGCTCCGGACTGCCAAGCGCGCTAGGCGACGGCGGGCATCCGCAGGATGGCGTCTGCGGCTTGGTAGTCGTGGAACATGGCGACGGTGGCCTCGATGGAGGCGACTTCGAACCCGACGTCGTTGAGGAGCCGGCCGAGTTGCCGCCCGATAGCGGCGTTGCGAACCACCTTGCTGGTGACGTAGCGGGTGTAGGCGCGGCTCGTTGCGGTGTCGGTGGCGTCGATGGCGAGGGTGTCCCAGTCTGGTTCCGCCAGTGCGACCAGGCCGCCGGGACGTACGACCCGTCGCAACTCGGCCAGCGCCTGGCGGGGGTCGGCGAGGTGTTGCAGCACGCGATCGGTGCGTGCACGGTCGATGCTGGCGTCGTCGAGCGGCAGGGCGTGGGCATCGCCGGCTCGGACCGTGACGTGTGCGTGCGCGGCGGTTCGTTGCTGGGCTTGTTCCAGCATCGCTGGGTCGTGATCGATGCCGATGACGGCTCCCCTGTCTCCGACCGCGGTGGCCAGCGCGGGAAGGTCGGTTCCGGGCCCGCACCCGACATCGAGCACCACGTGGCCTGGGCGCAGGTCCAGCGCCGTGAGAAGTTGCTGCTTGTATTGGCGTCCGGGATCGCTGGCGGCGGCTTGGTCGAGGTAGGCGATCTGGTCGGCGGCGCGCAGGGTGCTGCTGGGCGGGGTCATGGGAGCAGGAAACCACAGTCGCCACCGGGCGTGGGGGTGATGCTGTGGTGGTTGTGTGAAGATCAAGTCCTGAGGTTCGGCGGGTCAGCCGGTGGCGGAATCGCGGTCTGCGGTCGGACCGATGAGACCAGGGTGGTCGACGGTAGCGGTGTAGCGGGTGCTGGCCTGCACCGAAAGGCCGAACAGGTCGACGAGGCGGCGAACGTCGCCGTCGGTGGCGTGGGCTTCGTTGAGGATGCGGTCTTCGCGTATCGCGGTGCCGGACAGTCCTTCGCCGGTGACGAGCCAGATCCAGCGTTGCCCAACGGCCGCGTCTGGCCGGCAGGCGGTGCGGTAGTGCAGGAAGAAGTGGTCGTTGAGGGTGTTGGGCCATTGTGTGTCGCGGTAGTCGAGCCAGCGCTTGAGGCGAATCAGTACCGGTTCGGCGAGGACGATGACTCGGCCGTCGATGTGCAGGCGCCCGTCGCGCAGGTCGGTGGTTTTCATCCGGCGGATGTGGCCGGGGCGCAGGCCGTGGAAGGCGATCAGGGCGACGACGGCTGCTCGGGCGACGTTGCTGGAGTTGAGGGCCTTGCGGATGGCGTTGAGGTCGACCGGCACGGGTTGACGGGTTTCGTGTTCGCCGGTCTTGACCCGGCGGGTCGGGTCGGCGAAGAGGACCTTGTGCTCCTTGAGCACCCGGAAGATCGACTTGAGCCCCTGTCCGGCGGTCGATCGGGCGTTCCCCGATGCGGGCAGGGCATCGAGCACGTCGTCCTTGGTGATTTCTCGGAGGGTCATGCGTCCGCTCACGGCCCAGGCGCAAAGGACGGGCAGGGCCCATCGGGTGTGCAGGCGGATGGTGGTCTCCGAGCGTGGCCGCCGGCGCGGGCTGGTGGGGCGGCCGCGCCGCATGACCTCGAACCAGGTAAGCAGCTCCGTGGTCATTGGCTGGGGCAGGTTCTCGATCTGGCTGTGGAACCAGGTGTCGATCGCCGGCGGTCGGTCGTCGATGAGCAGGCCGGCGTCGGTGAGGACTTCCAGGACTGTCCAGGTGCGCAGGCCGGCGGCCCGCAGCTGGAGGACGTCGGTGGCGTTGATGGGCGCGCCGGGGGTGTCCTGCAGGCCGAGCAGGATGCGCACGCCCCAGCGGGCCTCGTCGGTGTGCTTCTGGCCCCAGCGTCGGGCGGCCGCGTAGGTGCGGGTGTGCCGGTCGAGACTGTCCGCGAGAGCCTGGTCGGGTGGAGGCGGCATCGCGGCGCGGCCGCAGGCGGCCAGGTTGCGCTGCGCGGGGAACAGCAGCAGTTGCTGGTGCTCGACGGGAGGCCGCAGCGGCCGGTGGGGCTCGACCGCTGGCGGCTTGGGCTGGAAGCGGCTTCCGTCGGAGAACATGTTGGCCAGGAACAGCTGCTGCCCGTTGCGGTTGGCGGCGATGACGTCGAGCTTGTCCCGTCCGGTGCGGACCAGGGTGGCTTGCTTGCGGCAGAGCCGGCAGACGCCTTCGGCACCGAGAGCGACCTCCCGGCCGCAGGTGGGGCAGTGGTCCACCGTTGCATACTTGGCGCGCCAGGTGTTGCAGCCGTGGCAGCGCCAGTTGTGCAGCCTGGTCACGCCCCACGCGTAGCAGTCGCGGCAGGACTCGACCGGCGGGGTGGCGTAGGGGTGGCAGCGGGCGCACAGCCCGGCCGCGAAGTAGCCGTGGCGGGAGCCGCAGCGCAGGCATGGCGGCGGGGTGACCGGGCCGCCCGGCCAGCAGGTGAAGCAGCAGTCGACCTGGGGCATGGCCACCGGGTTGGTGCGGCAGGTGGTGCACCGCCGCAGGCGCGACCTGCTCATACCGGTGGCGCCGATCGGGTTCGACCCAGCCGTGGGGTGATCGGCGTGGCGGCCTCGCCGCTGGCGACGGCTGTCTTCGCGGGTCGGCGTGCGGCGACCTTGTCCGCCTCGCAGATGAGCAGGTCAGTGGGTGTGCAGTCCAGCACCGCGCAGATCAGCTCGAGGTCGTCAAGGCGGATCGTGGTCGGCGTGCCGGTCCACAACGCCGACATCTTTCCCGCGCTGACGTCCAGTCCGGCGTCGGCAAGCATGCGCCGCAGCTCGGTGGACTTCCAGATGCCGCGCTCCGCTGCCTTCATCCGCAGGTTCCACCGCATCGGATCAACCCCCCGTCGTCTCGCTCAGACGTGCCGCCACACGTTCGTTGGCCTTGGCCCAGGCATGCTCGATGTGGTGGTCGTGCACGTGGATGTAGCCCGTGGTCGTTTGCAGCCACGAATGCCCGAGCAGTTCCTGGATCGCTTTCAGGTCAACGCCTCGGGCATACATGGACGACGCGCAGTAGTGACGCAGGATGTGCGGGGTCAGTCGGCGCTGCCACTTGGGCAGCCACCTCTCCACCGCTGCGGCCAAGCCGTTGCGCAGAGCGTTGGCGCCGATGCGTTCGCACCGGCCGGTGACCGGATCGCGGCGTTCGCTGGGCAGCAGCGGCGCATGTGGGTCCTCCCAGTCGTCGCCGTACTGGTGCCGCACGTCAACCAGCCACCACTGCAGCAGCTGGCCGACCTCGTTGATCCCGGGCACCATCCGGGCCTTCGGCCCGCGGCGGTGGCTGCCCTTGCCGAACCGCACATGCAACTTGCCCAGCTCGCCCAAGTCCGGCCGCCAATCGCGGATGTCCAGCATCGCAGTCTCGGTGATACGCAACCCGGCTCGACGCCACAGAGACGCCGCCACGTAGTCCCGGGCGGCCGGAAGGTACTTCCTGGCATGCGGCAGCGCCTCGCGCCACGCGCCGAACAACGTAACCACGTCGCCATCCGACGGCGGCACCCGGGAGTTGGCGGTGTAGGGCTTGGGCGGCCGGTTGTACTCGTCGATTGGCTGCACCAGCACCTGACCGGTCAGGGCATGGATGTCACCTTGATACCGCGACAGCAGGAAATCGTAGAACTGCGCAATGGTCAACGCCTTGTCCGCCACCGTCGTCGCAGCCAGGCCCCGACCCTTCCGCAGGTGCACCAGGTACCGATCGGCGTCGCCGGGCTGGCACATCCACACCGGCTCACCGAGGAAGCGAACGAACTCGAACAATACGTACCGCTCCTTCCGGATCTGCCCATCGGTGATCCCCGAAGCCGCCGACGCCAGCGCGTACTGATCGACCAACTCCTGCTCGAAATCCTCCAACTCCGCCGCCGTGCGGAGCCGACGAGGCGAGTCGATGGACCTCACTACCGCCAGGGTCATGTCCGCCCCACTTCAGGAATCACTCGCCGACGCCTACAAGACCGACAACGAGTCAGCAATCCCGAAGTTCCGTCGAAACTCCTATCGACGCTCGGGAGGCCGCAGTGACCAGGGCTTCCGGCAGCTCAAGACATTCCGGCAGGGAAGAAACTCATGACAGTTCTGACACGGGGATGACCGCCGGTCGGGTCCGGCCGGCTCCCGCCACCCTCGGCGACGAGGGACGGGTGAGCGTCTTCCTCGCGGTGGCGATGGTCGGGATCCTCGCCGTCATCGGCATGGCCTTCGACGGCGCCGGCCAACTGCGCACGTTGCAGCGGGCCGACAACCTCGCGGCCGAGGCCGCCCGGGCCGGCGGTCAGGCCATCGACCGGGCCACCGCCATCGAGGGCGGGCCCACCCGGATCAACCGGCCACAGGCCCGCCGGGCCGTCGCCGACTACCTCGCCGCCGCCGGCGCCGCCGGCCACACCGTCAGCTTCCCGGTCGTCGACGGGGAGACCCGGGTCCGCGTACGCGTCACCGTCACCCACCACAGATCCATGCTCGGCCTGTTCGGCTTCGACGAGACCGTCACCGTCTCCGGCGAGGCGACCGCGCGGCCGCTCACCGGAGCACCGTAGGAAGGAAGGCAGCCATGGCCGCTTCGGGTCGTTCCGCCGTACGGCGGACCGGACGGATCCTGACCGGGTTCGGCGCGCTCGTCGTGCTCTGCGCGGTGCTGGTCGGCGCGCCGGTGGCGCTGCTCGCCCTCGCCGGCAACCCGCTGCCCGACCACCTGCCCACCGTCGGGGAGATCAGCGCGACGCTGACCAGCCGCGACGACGGGCGCCTCTTCCTGCGCGCGCTGGCGCTGGCCGGGTGGTCCGGGTGGGCGACGTTCGCCTTCTCCGTGCTGGTGGAACTCTGCGCGCAGGCGTTGCGCCGACCAGCGCCCCGGCTGCCGGGCATGAGCCGCCAGCAGCGGGCCGCCGCCGCCCTGGTCGGTTCGGTCGCGCTGATCATCACGGCCAGCCCGGCGGCGAGCGCGGCGACGGCCGTCGCCGGCCCGTACGCCCTGCCGGCAGCGCCGATCGCAAACGCGCCGATGGCTGTCCCGCCGCAGGCCACCTGGCCGGCCTCCGCCGCTCCGGCCGTCCAGTCCGGCCCGGCTCTGCCGCCCGCCCGCGCAGCCCACGTTGATCTGGCAACGCCGGCCACACAGGCTGCCCCGGCCACACAGGCTGCTCAGGCCGCTCAGGCTGCTCCAGCCGCCTCGGTGGCCTCGGCGGCGCAGCCTGCTCCGGCTGCCTCGGCCGACGGGACGGCGGTCTACCGGGTGGCCCGGGGCGACCATCTGGGCAGGGTTGCCGAGCGCTATCTCGACGACTTCGACGACTACCGTGAACTGGCCGCGCTGAACCGTATCGACGACCCGGACCGGATCCACCCGGGCCAGTTGCTGAAGCTCCCGCAGGAGGCCGAGGACCGGGGCGCCCGCCGGCACGCCACCGGCCGCCTCGTCGCCCGTCCCGCCGCACCCCTGCCGGCCCGGCCGGCCCCGCAGCCCACCCCGGAACAGGTCACCCCGGAGCGGGCGACGCCCCCGCCCCCGGCGCAGGTCCCGGCGCCGCCGCCGGCCGACGCGTCCGGCGACGAGGCCCCGACGCTGACGGTCGGAGCGGCCCGGGCCGGCGAGCCCGACCGCGTGAACCGGCCGCTCGCGGTCTCCGCCGTCCTCGCGGTGGCGAGCATCGTCGGCGCGCAGATCGGCGCGGTCCTTGGCCTGCGCGGCCGCCCCGCCCGCGTACCGGCAGGCGCGGCCCGCACCGCCACCACCCGCCGTCGGGGCACCAGGGGTACCGGGCGGGACGGAGGTAGTCGCAGCGAAATCGGACGCGCGACCGGACGCAACGGAACCGTACGGGCCCGGACGGCACGCGACGGAACCGAACGGGACGCGGCTCCCCGGGGCGCCAGCGCAGCCACCCACACCGGGACGACCGCGATCCCCCGCGACAACACCACCCCGGGCAGCCACGGCGACGCGGCCACCAGCCCCCGCCCGGTGGCCGGCGCCCCGGCCCGGGCCCACGCGGACACCACCCGCGAACCCCTGATCGGCCGCCACCGCCGCCCCTGACCCACCCCCCAACCCCCGGACGCCCGTCGTTGATCATCAGGTTGCAGCGACACGCCGATCAGGACGGCAACAACTTCATGATCAACGGCGTGAGGGGTGGGGTGGGGTGACGAGGTGGGGCGGGTCAGGGGAGGCGGGTCTCCAGCATGCCGTTGACGATGCGGGTGGGCAGGACCTGCTGGTCGTTGCCGGAGGGGCCGTGCACGACCTCGCCGCCGTTGAGCCGGAACGTGCTGCCGTGCCACGGGCAGACCACGCACGCGTGCCCGTCGATCTCCTGCACCTCGCCCTTGCCGAGCGGGCCGCTCTGGTGCGGGCAGCGCTCCAGCATCACCGTGACCTCGTCGCCGTGCCGGTAGAGGATCACCGAGACGTCGTCGATCTCCCGGGTGATCAGCTTTCGCTGCGGCAGGGCGGCCATGTCCGCGATCGAATGCCAGCCGTCGCTCATCCGGTGCAGCTCGGAGATGCTCTGATTGACCTGCGCGCCCTGCTTGTACGCCAGGTGCCCGCCGATGTACGCCCCCATGCTCGCGGCGCTGAGCCCGAGGAAGCCGAGCGTACGGCCGAGGTTGTGCCGGCCGGTCATCCGGGCGGCCACGGAGCCGGCGTAGAACGCCAGGCCGATGCTGTTGGAGGCGGCGTGCACCAGGCCGATCCGGCGCTGGTCTCGGGCGAGGGCTGCCCAGTCGTTGAGCCCGGCGACCGCAGCCGGCAGGGCGCTGACGGTGCCCACCGCGCACAGCGTGGTGGCGGCGCGGCGCTGCCCCTGCATCAGGTCCAGCACGGCCGTGCTGAGCCACGCGCCGACCGGCACCTGCACCATCGCCGGGTGCAGCGGGTGCCCCAGCCAGACGCCGTGCAGCAGGTCGCGGACGCGCCTTGGGCGGAGGGTGGCCTGGACGGCCCGCTGCAACCGGTCGCCGATCCGGTCCAGCGCGGAGGCCTGCTCGATCTTCGTCATGAGTGCTCGCACCCGTACCGACTTCCCGGCAGGAGCGACCGCAAACCGGTATCCGGTGACGGATCCGCAGCGGTGCGTGACGAGGTTTCTGCCGGCCCGGAACCGGGCGCGCCCCGGCCTGATGGGGCCCGCCCTTCCGCGGTGGTGAGGTCAGCGGTCCGGCGGCGTCCAGCGGTCGTGGTGGATCGCCTCGGCCAGCGGGCGCTTCTGCCGCCAGCCGTGTCGGACCAGGTCGGGCACGGCCTCGAAGTGGGTGACCGGCCCGAGGCAGAGCCACGCCACCGGCCGTACGCCGTCGGGGATGCCGAGCAGCTCGGCCAGCCAGGGCTCCCGGTAGAACGACACCCATCCGACGCCGAGCCCCTCGGCGGTGGCGGCCAGCCAGAGGTTCTGGATGGCGAGGCAGGCCGAGTAGAGCCCGGTGTCGACGATGGCGTGCCGCCCGAGCACGGCGGGGCCACCGCGGGCCGGGTCGTAGGTGACCACCACGGACAGGGTGGACTCCAGCACCCCGTCGATCTTGATGCGGGCGAACCGCTCGACCGCCTCCCCGGCCAGGGTGGCGGCGAAGGTGTCCCGCTCGGTCTGGACGTGCTCGTGGAACCGGCGCCGCAGCTCGGGGTCGCGGACGAGGACGAAGTCCCAGGGCTGGGAGTAGCCGACGCTCGGCGCGGCGTGCGCCGCAGTCAGGACGCGGTGCAGCGTCTCGTCGGGCACCGGCGCCCCGGTGAACTGGCCGCGGACGTCCCGGCGGCGATGGATGACGTCGTAGAGATCCAAGGCAGGCTCCCGCTGCGCTCGGCCCACGCTCCGGGCGTGGGCACCTGACCGCGAGGCCGGTCTTCGGACTCCCGGATCGACGCCTGGCCGTCCGCCTTCCCGGCCCGGGCGGGCCAGTGGCTGCGCTCTCGCGCGTGGACGGTGGCTCCCCGGTCACCGCGGCGGGCCCGTGCCGGATTCGCACCGGCTTCCCGATTCTCCCCGCTCGCGCGGGGCACCTCACATGATCGTGCCGCCCGGCATGCTAGCGCCGCGGGCCAGCACCACCGCGAGGACCGCCCAGACGACGGCGCCACCCGGACCCGCCGCCCCGCCGCCGCCCGCCCGGACCTGCCAGGCGCCGGCCCTCCGCCCGGACCCGCCGCCCGCCGGCCGGACCCGCCGGACCCGACGGCCGGGCGTGGAAATCCGGTCGCGGGCCGCGCCGTCCGCGACCACTGTGGTCCGGGTGTACGCACTCGCCTCCCGCCCGCTGCCGGCCGGCCACCCGGCGGCCCGACTGACCGTCGCCCTCGGCCGGCCCCGGGCCGTGCCACCACCGCTGCTGATGCTGCTGGGCATGCTCTCCACCCAGGTCGGCGCGGCCGTCGCCAAGCAGCTCTTCGGCAGCACCAGCGCCGGCGGTACGACCACGCTGCGGCTCGGCTTCGCCGCGCTGATCCTGCTGCTCGTGGCCCGGCCCGGGCTGCGGCTGGGCTGGCGCGCCGCCGGCCTGGTCGGGGCGTTCGGGCTCACCCTGGCGCTGATGAACCTCGCCTTCTACGCGGCGCTGCACCGGGTGCCGCTCGGCGTGGCGGTCACCATCGGTTTCGCGGGGCCGCTGCTGGTGTCGCTCGCCGGCAGCCGCCGGCCCGCCGACGTGGCGTGGGCGGTCCTGGCGGGCGGCGGGGTGCTGCTGATCAGCGGGCTCGGCGGGACCGGGGTGGACCGGGTGGGGCTGCTGCTGTGCGTCGCCATCGCGGTCGGCTGGGCCGGGTACGTACTGCTCGGCAAGGCGGTCAGCGCCCGCGTGCCGGGCAGCCGGGGCCTCGCGCTGGGAATGGCCGTCGCCGCGCTCGCCGTACTGCCGTTCGGGGTCGCCGGCAGCGGCACGGCGCTGCTCGACCCGTGGACCCTCGCGCTGGGCGTCGTGGTGGCACTGCTGTCGTCGGTGCTGCCGTACTCGGCCGAACTGGCCGCGCTGCGCCGGATGCCGGCCCGGGTCTTCGCGATCCTGCTCAGCCTGGAGCCGGCGATCGGCGCGCTGGTCGGGCTGGTCCTGCTGGGCGAGCTGTTGGCCTGGCCGCAGGCGGCCGGGGTGGCGTGCGTGGTCGGCGCCGCGCTGGGCGCGACCCTGGTCCGTCCCCGCGCCGCGAAGGAGCGCTGACGCCCCCTGGCGCCGCCGGCACCACCGGGGCATGCTGTGCCGATGGGCGTACGCGTCGAGCACGACGGGCCGGTGACCACGGTGATCCTGGACCGCCCGGCGGCCCGCAACGCGGTCGACGGGCCGACGGCCCGGGCCCTGGCCGACGCGTTCCGCGCCTTCGAGGCCGACCCCGACGCGGCGGTGGCTGTGCTCTGGGGCGCCGGCGGCACGTTCTGCGCGGGGGCCGACCTGAAGGCGATCGGCACCCCGAGCGGCAACCGGGTCGAGCCGGAGGGGGACGGCCCGATGGGCCCGACCCGGATGACGCTCGGCAAGCCGGTGATCGCCGCGATCTCCGGTCACGCCGTGGCCGGCGGGTTGGAGCTGGCGCTCTGGTGCGACCTGCGGGTCGCCGAGTCCGACGCGGTCCTCGGGGTGTTCTGCCGGCGCTGGGGGGGTGCCGTTGATCGACGGGGGGACGGTACGGCTGCCCCGGCTGATCGGCGAGAGCCGGGCGATGGACCTGATCCTCACCGGCCGGCCGGTGCCGGCCGAGGAGGCGTACGCGATGGGGCTGGTGAACCGGCTGGTAGCCCCGGGTGAGGCGCGGGCGGCGGCCGAGCGGCTGGCGGCCGAGATCGCCCGGCACCCGCAGACCTGCCTGCGCAACGACCGAGCCGCCGTGCTGGCCGGCGCCGGCCAGCCGGAGCCGGCGGCGCTGGCGACCGAGCTGGCGTACGGGATGGACTCGCTCGCCGCCGACGCGGCGGCCGGGGCGGCCCGGTTCGCCGCCGGCGCCGGGCGGCACGGCGCGACCGTCTAGCGCAGGTGCCGCAACGCCTCCTCGATGGCCCGGTGGAACGTCGGGTAGGCGTAGATCATGTGCCGGAGCCGGGCCAGCGGCACGGCCGCGTGCACCGCCACCACCAGCCCGGAGAGCACCTCGCCGCCGGCCGGCCCGACCGACGTCGCGCCGATCAGCACGCCCTGGTCGGCGTCGGCGACCAGCTTGACGAAGCCCTCGTTGCCGCTCCGGTGGATCCAGCCGCGCGCCGACGACGGCAGCTCGGCGAGGCCGACCTGCACGTTGATCCCGCGCTCGCGGGCCTGCCGTTCGGTGAGGCCGACCGCGCCGATCTCGGGGTCGGTGAAGGTGACCCGGGGCAGCGCGCGGTAGTCGGCGCGCGGCACCGCGCCGGCGGAGGCGCCCGACCCGGTGGTGCCGGACGCGCTGACCGCGCCGGCCGCGCCGCCCGTCATGCGGGCGGTGCCGCTGGCATCCGGCCCGCCGTCGACCCGCCGGGCGCAATCGAGCACGTCGGCGACGACGATCCCCGCCTGGTACATGGCGACGTGGGTGAACGCGCCCTCCCCGGTGACGTCGCCGACCGCCCACATCCCGTCGGTGACGCGCAGCCGGTCGTCGACGGCCAGGTACCGCTGGCCGGCGTCCACCCCGACGGTGTCCAGGCCCAACTCGTCGAGGTGTGCCCGGCGGCCGGTCACCACCAGCAGCCGCTGCCCGGTGAACTCCGCCCCATCGGCCCCGTGCAGCGTGAAGCCCCGCCCGTCGTGGCGGACCCGCTCCGCCCGTACGCCGGTGTGGATCTCCACCCCGTCGGCGCGCAGCGCGGCGGCGGCCACCTCGGACGCCTCCGGCTCCTCGACCGCGAGCACCCGGTCCGCCGCCTCGACCACGGTGACCCGGACCCCGAACCGGGCGAACACCTGGGCCAGTTCCAGGCCGATCGCGCCGCCGCCCAGCACCAGCAGCGACTCGGGCAACTCCTCGACCTCGATCGCCTGGCGGTTGGTCCAGTACGGCGTGTCGGCCAGCCCGTCGACCGGCGGCACGGACGGCTTGGTGCCGGTGCCGAGCACGATCCCGTGCCGGGCCTGGAAGACCCGCTCGCCGACCCGGACCCGGCCGGGGCCGTCGAGGCGGGCGCTGCCCCGGACGAACCGGCCGCCCTTGCCGGTGAAGCGTTCCACGGCGACCGTGTCGTCCCAGGTGTCGGTGGCCTCCTCGCGGATCCGCTTCGCCACGGGCGCCCAGTCGGGCCGGACCTGGGCGGTGCCGGCGAGCCCGTCGACCCGGCGCGCCTCGGCGATCGCGTTGGCCGCCCTGATCATCATCTTGCTCGGGATGCACCCCCAGTACGGGCACTCCCCGCCGACCAGGTCCCGCTCGACGCCGACGACGGTCAGCCCGGCCTCGGCGAGCCGCCCGGCCACCTCCTCGCCGCCGACCCCGAGCCCGACCACGACCACGTCCACCAGTTCCGGCTCCGCCATCCCGCCAGCATTCCGCACCGCCCGGTCTCCGACCACCCGGCCGGCGCGATATTCGCTGCCCGGGTGGTCGTCGGCCGCCTACGGTGGCCGGATGCGCGCCCGCTTCACCCCCGTCCACGACTGCTTCGCCGACCTGCTCGCCACCGGCCGGGAGACCGGGGCCGGCCTGGCGATCTGGTACGACGGGGAGCCGGTCGTCGACATCGTCGGCGGGGAACGGTCGCCGGGGCGGCCGTGGCGGCCGGAGACGCTGGTGAACGTCTACTCGGTCGGCAAGCCCGTCGCCGCGCTCTGCCTGCTGATGCTGGTCGACCGGGGCCGGCTCGGCCTGGACGACCCGGTCGCCGCGCACTGGCCCGGCTTCCGCACCCCGGCCACCGTCCGGCAGGTGCTCACGCACACCGCCGGACTGCCGACCTTTCCGGTGCCCCGGCCGGCCGCCGCGATCGCCGACTGGGGCCTGCTCTGCGCCGACCTCGCCGCCGCCGGGCCGGAGTGGCCGCCGGGGTCCGTCGCGGGCGAGCACGCCTGGACGTACGGGCATCTGGTGGGCGAGTTGGTGCGGCGGGTCGACGGACGGTCGGTGGGCCGCTTCCTGGCCGAGGAGATCGCGGGGCCGTGGCGGCTGGACCTCGGCTTCGGCCTCGGCGAGGCGGACCAGCGGCGCTGCGCCGAGCTGCGGTACGGCGACCCGGGTCGGCCGGACCGGGTGGCCGGTGCGCCGGGCTCGCTCTGGGCGCGGGCGCTGGACAACCCGCCCGGCGGGCGGGACCTGGCGATGGTGAACAGCCCGCTCTGGCGGGGCGCGGAGGTGCCGGCGGTCAACCTGCACTCGACGGCGGGCGCCCTGGCCCGGCTCTACGCGGGCCTGCTCGCCGGCGGCGTCCTCGACGGCGCACGCCTGTTCAGCCCGGAGCTGGTGGGCGAGGCGACGCGGGTCCAGTACGACGGCGACGACCTGCTGCTGGGCCGGCGCACCCGGTGGACGTTGGGCATGCAGCGGGAGGAGGACGGGAGCTGGGGCATGGGCGGGATCGGCGGCAGCTCCGCCTGGGCCGACCCCACGCGCGGCTACGCCTTCGCCTACGCCACGTCCCACCTGGCCGACCACGACCGGGTCGACGCCCTGGTGGACGCCCTGCACTCCTGCCTCTGACCCGCTCCCGGGGGCGGCGCAGCCGTCACGGGGCGGACACGGGGACCGGGGTGGGCGCCCGGGCGGGCCCGGGGATCACCACGGGCGTGCCGGTCGGGGTGAGCAGCGCGCGGGCGGCCACCGCCAGCCGGCGACGGCGCGGCACCAGCGCCCGGCCGGCGAAGACGTCGTAGTCCTGCGCGGCCACCTCATCGAGGATGCCGCCGTAGAGCGCGTACGCGGTGCGCATGCACGCCTGCGAGGCGGGCGCGAGCAGCGTGATCCCGGGTGCCGCGGCGGCGTAGTGCGCCTGGGCGCGGCCCACCTCGTACGCGATCAGCTCCCGGATCCGGGGCGTGGCGCGCCCCCGGGCGCGGGCCTCGGTCAGCTCCTCGCGGGTGACGCCGAACAGGGCGAGGTCGTCGTCGGGCAGGTACGTCCGCCCGCGCTCCAGATCCTCGCCGATGTCCCGGATGAAGTTGGTGAGCTGGAAGGCGAAGCCGAGCTGGCGCGCCGGCTCGCGGGCCGCGGCCGGGTCGGAGCTGCCCAGGATCGGCAGCATCATCGTGCCGATGACGGCCGCCGAGCCCTCCATGTAGTCGAGCAGGTGGTCGTAGGTGCGGTACGAGGTGACCGTCAGGTCCATCGCCATGCTCTTGAGGAACGACGCGAAGTCGTCCCGGTCGAGATCGAAGACGGCGATGGTGTGCAGCACGGCCGGGAGCAGCGGGTCGTCGACCGGCTGGCCGTGCAGCCCGGCGACGAAGCGGCCGGCCCAGTCGTCGAGCCGCGCCGCGCGCTCGGCCGGGGACAACTCCTCGGTCCGGTCGACGATCTCGTCGGCGTGGCGGGTGAACCCGTAGAGGGCGTGCACGTGCCGCCGTTTCCAGGCGGGCAGCAGCCGGGTCGCGAGATAGTAGGTGCGGCCGTGGCGTCTGTGCACCGCACGGCAACGGTCATAGGCAGCGGTGAGATCGGTGTCCACCGGCCCTCCTCAAGTATCGACGCACCAATCGACGCAAGACGTAACCCTAGGGTACGCTCGGCCGCATGGCCAACGACGCAGTTGCCGGTAACGCCCTCCGCGTCACGCCGGCAGGCCCGGGCGACGGGGACGACCTCGTCGGCGCGGTCCTGGCCGCGTACACGAGGGATCTGGTCACGGCGGTGGACCGCACCCTGGCCGACTTCCTGGCCGCCGAGGTCGCCTCGCTGGCCGAGATCGACGCGGCGATGGGCCGTTTCGCCGCGACGGCGCGCGACAGCGTGCTGGCCGGCGGCAAGCGGGTCCGGCCGACGTTCGCCTACTGGGGCTGGCGTGGCACGGGGAGCGCGGAGGCGCTGCCGGCCGTGCTGCCGGCGTTCGCCGCCCTGGAGTTGCTGCACGCCTTCGCCCTCGTGCACGACGACGTGATGGACGCCTCCGCCACTCGACGCGGCCGGCCGACCGTGCAGGTGGCGCAGGCCGCCCGGCACGCCGCCGCCGGACACCGGGGCGACCCGCGTCGGTTCGGCGAGGCGGTCGCGGTGCTGGTCGGCGACCTCTGCATGGTGTGGGCCGACCGGCTCCTCGCGCACGCCGCCCTGCCGCCGGCCCGGCTGCTCCACGTCCGCCGCTGCTACGACCAGATGCGGGTGGAGACGATCGCCGGGCAGTACCTCGACGTGCTCGGCGAGAGCGACGCGGCGAACTGGTCGGTCGACCGCGCGCTGCGGGTCACCCGCTACAAGACCGCGAGCTACACGGTGCAGCGGCCACTGCTCTTCGGCGCCTGCCTGGCCGGCCTCGACACCGACGCCCCGCTGATCGCCGCGTACACCCGCTACGGGCTCGCGGTCGGCGAGGCGTTCCAGCTCTGCGACGACCTGCTCGGCGTCTACGGCGACCCGTCGGCCACCGGCAAGCCGGCCGGCGACGACCTGCGCACCGGCAAGCCGACCGCGCTGCTCATGCTCGCCCGGCAGCTCGCCACGCCGGCCCAACGGCGCGCGCTGGACCGGGTCGGCGACGGGGTGACGGACGGGGAGATCGCCCGGCTCGCCGGCGTGGTCGCCGACACCGGCGCGGTGGACCGGGTCGAGCGCATGATCTCCGACCGGGTCGCCGAGGCGCTCGCCGCGCTCGACGCCGCGTCGATCGACGAGACGGCGCGCACCGCGCTGACCGGTCTCGCCACCGCCGCCACCAACCGGCGGGCATGATGGGCAGCTTCGCACAGGGAGGTGGTCGCGTGCGCACCGTGCACGGGCGTACGGACCGGGTGGTGGTGGTCGGCGCCGGCCTGGGTGGGCTGGCCTGCGCGCTGCACCTGGCGGGCAGCGGCCGACAGGTGACCGTGCTGGAGCGCGAGCCGGTGCCGGGCGGCCGGGCCGGCCGGCTCGGCGTCGACGGCTACGAGTTCGACACCGGCCCCACCGTGCTCACCATGCCGGACCTGATCGCCGAGGCGCTCGGCGCGGTGGGCGAGGAACTGGACGACTGGCTCGACCTGACCCCGCTCGACCCGGCCTACCGGGCCTACTACCCCGACGGGTCGACGCTGGACGTCATCACCGACACCACCCGGATGGCCGCCGAGATCGCCCGGGTCTGCGGCCCCCGCGAGGCCGACGGCTACCTGCGCTTCGTCGACTACGCCCGCAAGCTCTGGCAGTGGGAGCGCGCCGACTTCATCGAGCGCAACCTGGACGCGCCCACCGACCTGCTCACCGGCAACCTCGTGCGGCTGCTGGCGGGCGGCGCCTTCCGCCGGCTCCAGACGAAGATCAACCAGTTCTTCCGCGACCCGCGCACCCAGCGGATCTTCTCCTTCCAGGCGATGTACGCCGGCCTCGCCCCGCACGACGCCCTGGCCATCTACGCGGTCATCGCGTACCTCGACTCGGTGGCCGGGGTCTACTTCCCGCGCGGCGGCATCCACGCGGTCTCCCGGGGCATGGCCGGCGCCGCCGAGAAACACGGCGTGCAGATCCGGTACGACACCACGGTGACCCGGGTGGAGACCGCGAACGGCCGGGCCACCGGCGTGCTGACCGCCGACGGGGAGCTGATCCCGGCCGACGTGGTGGTGCTCAACCCCGACCTGCCGGTCGCCTACCGCGACCTGCTGCCGCCGACCCGCCCCCGCAGGCTCACCTACTCGCCGTCCTGCGTGGTCCTACACGTGGGATCCCGGCAGGGATATGGGAGGATCGCCCACCACAACATCCACTTCGGACGGTCCTGGAAGGGCACCTTCGATGAGGTCATCCGGCGCGGCGAGCTGATGAGCGACCCGTCCCTGCTGGTGACCAACCCGAGCCGGACGGACCCGTCGGTCGCGCCCGCCGGCCGGCACACCTACTACGTGCTCGCGCCGGTGCCCAACCTCCACCGGGCGCCGTTCGACTGGCGGGGCGACCTCACCGACCGCTACGCCGACCAGCTCGTCGGGACCCTGGAGGAGCGCGGCTACGTCGGCTTCGGCGCGGGCGTCGAGGTGCTGCGGGCCATCACCCCCGCCGAGTGGGCCGAGCAGGGGATGGCCGCCGGCACCCCGTTCGCCGCCGCGCACACCTTCTTCCAGACCGGCCCGTTCCGCCCGTCGAACCTGCACCGGACACTGCCGAACGTGGTCTTCGTCGGCTCGGGCACCCAGCCCGGCGTCGGCGTGCCGATGGTGCTCATCTCCGGCAAGCTCGCCGCCGGCCGCATCACCGGGGAATCCTGATGACCCTCGCCCGCACACCCGAAAGGCACCTGCCGTGACCACCCGCGAGAAGCACCTCGTCGAGCTCGTCGACGACGCCGGGCGCGCACGGGGCGAGACCACCGTGTCCGCCGCGCACCAGCCCCCGGGCCAGCTGCACCGCGCCTTCTCGGTGCTGCTCGTCGACCCCGAGGGCCGGGTGCTGCTCCAGCGCCGGGCCGGGGTGAAGACCCGCTTCCCGCTGCGCTGGGCCAACTCGTGCTGCGGCCACCCCGCGCCCGGCGAGTCGCTGGTCGAGGCGGCCAACCGCCGGCTGCGCGAGGAGCTCGGCGCCGACCCGGTCGAGCTGACCGAGGCCGGGGTGTACGTCTACTACGCCGAGGACCCGGCCACCGGCCGGGTCGAGTTCGAGTACGACCACGTCCTGCGGGGCGGGTTCCGACCGGGCACGCCGCTGCTGCCCGACCCCGACGAGGTGGCCGAGCTGCGCTGGGTCGACCCCGTCGAGCTGGCCGCCGACCTCGACGCCGATCCCCGCGCGTACGCGCCCTGGTTGGGCGGGGTGGTGAACCGGCTGCTGCGGCCGACCGTCGGCGCGCCGAACGCGGCCACGAACCCCTCCGCGCTGCCGGCGGACGACGCGTCGGAGCGGTCGGGTGGCCGATGAGGCGCTGAGCGCGGGGGCGGTGGCCAGGCAGCTGGGGGTCGCCGTCACCACCCTGCGCACCTGGCACCAGCGCTACGGGCTCGGCCCGAGCGAGCACGTACCGGGACACCACCGGCGCTACACGCCGGCCGACCTCGCGCGCCTGGAGATCATGCGGCGGCTCACCGCCCAGGGGGTCACCCCCGCCGAGGCGGCGCGCTGGGCCCGTCGGACGCCGGAGGCCGCACCCGCCGCCGACGCCGGGGCCCGCCCGCCCGCGCGTACCCCCGGCGCGCGGGACGGCGGCGGCCCGACGATCCCGGTCGGCCGGGCCGGGCCGGCCGCCCGGGGGCTGGCCCGTGCCGCCATGCGGCTGGACTCGGTGGCGATCAGCGAGGCGATCGCGCACGCCGTCGAGGCGGACGGGGTGGTCGCCACCTGGGACGGGCTGCTGCGTCCGGTGCTCGTCGGCATCGGGGAGCGGCACGCCGCCACCGCCGGCCTGATCGAGGTCGAGCACCTGGTGTCCCGGTGCGTGTCGGAGGCGTTCGCGGCGGTCGCCCGGGCCGGCGCGCCCACCGGGCCGCCGCGCGTCCTGCTCTCCTGCGCCGACGAGGAGCAGCACAGCCTGCCGCTGGAGGCGCTCGCCGCCGCGCTCGCCGAGGCCGGGGTGGGCTACCGCATGCTCGGTGCCCGGGTGCCGGTGGCGGCGCTGGTCGAGGCGGTCAACCGGACCGGGCCGGCCGCCGTGGTCGTCTGGTCGCACGCCCCGGCCACCGCCGACCCCGCCCAGCTCACCGCCCTGCTCGCCGCGCCCCGCCGGCCGCTGCTGGTGCTCGCCGCCGGGCCCGGCTGGCCGGCGGACTCGCTGCCCGCCGGGGTGGTGCGGCCGCTCGACCTCACCGAGGCGGTCTCGCTCGCGCTGGCCGTACGCGACTCGCTGGACCAGTCCACCACCGGCTGACCGGGGTGCCGGGACGAAAAGCCGTCCACTAGCGTCGGGGGTCCGCCGACCCCGACCCCCCTTCGGGAGCGAACAATGCGCCCACGCGCCGTACTGGCATCCGGTCTGGCCCTTGCCCTCCTCCTCGGCGGCTGCGGCGACACCTCCGCGTCCCCGCCACAGGCGGCCGGCCCCAGCCCCGTCGCCTCGGCGCCGCTACCGCCGGCGCCGACCTCGACGGCCAGCCCGCGCCCGACCCGCAGCACCCCGCCGCCCAACCGCCCGGTCCGGCCGCTGCCCAGCAAACTGCCGCCGGGCCTACAGCGCAGCACGGGCGTACGGGCTGTGGCGTTGACCTTCGACGACGGGCCCGACCCGGTCTGGACGCCGAAGATCCTCGACCGCCTCCGCGCGGCGCGGGTCACCGCCACGTTCTGCGTGGTGGGCACCCAGGCCCGCCGCCACCCCGATCTGGTACGGCGGATCGTGCGGGAGGGGCACCAGCTCTGCAACCACAGTTGGCGCCACGACCTGGACCTCGCCCGGCGACCGGTCGCCGAGATCCGCAGCGACCTGGCCCGCACCAACGCGGCGATCCGGGCCGCGGTGCCCGGCGCCAAGGTGCCGTTCTACCGGCAGCCGGGCGGCCGGTGGACGCCCGAGGTGGTGTCGGTCGCCAAGCAGCTGGGCATGCGGTCGCTGCACTGGAACGTCGACCCGCAGGACTGGGGCAAGCCCACCACCGCGACGATCATCAAGCGGGTACGCGCCGCGGCCCGGCCCGGGTCGGTCGTGCTGCTGCACGACGGGGGCGGCGATCGGGCCGCGACACTGGCCGCCTGCCCGCACCTGATCACCGACCTGAAGCGCCGCTTCGGCATCGCCCGGCTCCGCTAGACCGCCTCTGAACTGCGGTTTTGTGGATCGTTGTGGCCAGGGCCATACCGGTTTGGTCGAGCGGCCGACCATCACGTAAGCTATCCAAGCCTCCGGCGGGGCCGGATGGGAGCAAGTCCGCTTGAAGTTGCGAGTGTGCAATGATGGCGGGGCCGCCCTCATCGTCTAGCGGCCCAGGACGCCGCCCTTTCAAGGCGGTAGCACGGGTTCGAATCCCGTTGGGGGCACGGTCCGGCTTCGGCCGGAGGCAACAAAGCTAGGTCCTGTGGAGCAGTTGGAGTGCTCGCCGCCCTGTCAAGGCGGAGGTCGCGGGTTCAAGTCCCGTCAGGACCGCCAGCGCTGACGCCGCGCCCACCACGCGCGGCGTTCTGCGTATCGGAGCGTGTGACCCTCCCGGCGGACAGCCCGCCGTGCGGGTAGCATGAACCGAGCAACACGGCCAGGTAGCTCAGTTGGTACGAGCGTCCGACTGAAAATCGGAAGGTCGGCGGTTCGACCCCGCCCCTGGCCACATAGCCTTTCGCCGGGCTACTGAAGCGCCGACCAGCGGAAACGCCGGTCGGCGCTTCTGCGTGCAGGGTCTTTCTGCCGCATCGATCGGCGCTACCCGTGGCTGGCGGTTCTTCGCCGGTGATCACCGAGGGAGCTGGGCCACTGTCGGCCCCGTGCGAGGAGCGGCTGAGACTCAGTACGGGTAGCGGGCCGGGGCCGGGACGCCGCGCCGGCGCCGCAGCTCGACCGCCCGGTTCTCCTTGCGGATGATGGCCACGGCGTACCAGGTGAACGCAGCGCGCCCAACCCGTCCGAGGGACGTCAAGGTCGTAGGCCCGCCCGACCCGCTGCGGGCGATCACCCGCATGATCGTCCCTGCCCGGCAGGCGACGTCAGGGCTTCTGTTGGCGGTGTTGCGCCATCCCGCCCTGGATCGCCTCCCAGACGCTCCGCCCGGCATGGCGCAGTGTCTCCCCCGCCTGCTCGGCGAGCTGGGCCGCGCTCGGCGGCGTCCCGGCGCCGCCGGGAGTCTCCTGCTGCCGGCCCGCTCCGCCCTCGGGCCGGCCGCCCGACGGCTCCCGCCGCCCGGCACCACCATCCCCGGCCCCGCCAGGCGCCTCACCACCCGGCCGCCGCACACCCTGCTCCGGCCCGCCCTGTTCCGGCGCCCCCTGTCCGCGATCCGGTTGCTCGGGACCGCCCCGCTCCCGGCGGGCCTGCTCGGCACCGCCACGCTCGCGCTCCGCCTGCTCCCGGGCGCGTTGCGCCTGCCCCTGTTCCCCACCGCCGCCCGATCCGCTGGCGAGGCCGCCGCCCGGCGCCGCCTCGCCCGCGCCAGGTTCCCCGCCCTGCCCGGGGGCAGCCGCCTCCCGCAGGGACCGGTCGGCGACCGCGCCGATCGCACCGACCTGCTGACCGAGCTCGTCGGTCGCGCCGCCGGGCCGCACCGCCGAGGTGACCTGCCCGCCCACCTCGGCCACCTGCTGCGTCGCCCGGTTCACGTCGTCGACCGGGGCGGTCGCCGTACGCGACAGGGCGTCGACGACCTGCGGGTTGCGGTCGATGGTGCTCAGCGCCCGGTCGAGGATGTCGGCCAGCTTCTCCAGGCGCACCTTGAGCTGCGCCTCGGCGTGCACCCCGGTCATGTCCAGCTCGACGCCCTGCAGGTGCACCCGGACGCCGACGTCGAGCTGGAGGAGGTTGGCCAAGCGCGCCCGCAGGGACAGGTCGGCGTCCAGCCCGTCCACGGCGAGCCGGATCGAGTCGACCGACACCTTCGGTACGTCGAGCAGGACGTCCGGCTCCGTCGCCCCCTCCTGCCGTGGCGATGGCCCGGCGCCCCGGTTCGGCTCCCGCTGCTGCGCGTTCTCGCTCATGCTCCCCGCTCCGCATCCTCCGGCCCGGTCCGGCCGGGACCGTCCGGCGCGCTTACCCGCTATCCGGTCGACCATCCCGTCCCGTCCCGCCTCCGTCCCGCCCCGCGAAGGCGCGGCCGGCCGGCCGCCGTACGGGCGTACGAAAAGGGTGTCCGGAACCGGGCAGCGCGCGAAGCTGCACACCCGGGCATCAGCCGGTATTGTCCGGGCCTATGGGACAGGAGATGGCTGACCCGGCCGGGATCCGGCAGGAGTACGACCAGTTCTCGTTGCGCAGTGTTCTCCTGGTCCCCGCCCCACCGGATCAGGCGTTCGCGGTGTTCAGCGACGCCCTGGCGGCGTGGTGGGTGATGGAGTACACGTGGTCCGGCCCGGAGCACCTGGCCGAGCTGGGCATGGAGCCTCGCGCCGGCGGGATGCTCTACGAGATCGGCCCGTACGGCTTCCGCTGCGACTGGGGGCGCGTGCTGACCTGGGATCCGCCCCGACGGCTGGTCTTCACCTGGCAGATCGGCGCCGACCGGGCGCCGGTGCCGGATCCCGCGCAGGCTAGCGAGGTGGAGGTCCTCTTCCACCCGGACGGGCCGGAGCGGACCCGGGTGGAGGTCGAGCACCGGCACTTCGACCGGCACGGCGAGGCCGCGGAGGGCTACCGGCAGGCGCTGACCGCCGGCTGGCACGAGCTGCTCTCCCGCTACGCGGCCACGGTGGCCCACGGCGCCGGCTGACCGGCCCACGCCACCCGCCGCCTCCACCCAGCCGGCCACGGGCACCCTCGCCGTGGCCCGAGCCGTCAGTTGCCGATGCCCGGGCGGGTGCCGGGAACGGTGGCGACTCCCCGGCCCCCGAGGTCGGCGCGGCGTCCCGCCTCCGCGCCGGAGCCGAACCCGCTGCCGGCCAGCCTGCGCGGCGCGGCGGTGCGCAGGCGCGGGTACACCTCGGCGACGCGGTGCCGCACCCGATCCGACCGGTCGGCCAGCACCAGCGCGACCGACGACCCGCCCGAGTCGGCGACCGCGTGGGCCTCGGCCGCCCTCAGCCGCACGCCGATCACCTGGGCGAAGCCGGCCAGCCAGGAGCGCCGGAAGGCGGCGGGATGCTCACCGGGCGGCACCTCGGCCGCGGCCAGCCCGTGCGCGGCCTGCACGAGCAGCGACGTGAAGAGCAGGTCGACGCGTTCCAGGTCGCTGGCGAAGCCGAACAGGTGCATGGCGAAGCCGCTGCCCTGCCGGCGGCGGACACAGCGGCAGCGCAGCGGGTCGGCGACCGCGGCGAGCAGGCCGGCCTTGTCCCGGGCGTACGGCGCGACGAGCTCGACCACCCGGTCGCCCACCGGGTCGGTGGCCGGGTCCCGGGCGGCCAGCAGCGCCCGGTCCACGCCGTAGCGGGCGATCAGCTCGGTGGCCTTGGCGGTGAAGGCGGCCGACTCGGCGGGGGTGCAGGCCGGGTCCTCGGCCTGGGCCAGCAGCTTGCGCACCTTGCTGAGCATGGCCTCGGACATGCCCCCAGCCTGTCACGCGGGGCGGTCGGGCTCGGGACGGGCGGCGGTCGCCGGTCAGCCGGCCCGGCTGCGCAGGGTGGCCACCGTCGAGCCGGCCAGGGTGAGCAGGCAGTCCGGCAGCAACCCGTCGGCCGCCGCCGCCCCGAACAGCGCCTCGCCGGTGTCGGCGTCGGCGTTGGCGTACGCGCTGACGAAGCGGGCCACCCAGCGCGTGTCGTAGTCCGCCTCGTCGATCCCGGGAAAGTCCAGCGCGCACGTGCCCCGCGGCACCTGCTCGCCGACCATGGTCGCGGCGAGGCACCAGGCCACCCCGTACGCGCCGGCCAGGCCGGACCGGTCGACGACCGCGTCGAACGCCCCCACCACCGCGTCGCCGTCCCCGGCCAGCGCCGAGCGGAGCACGGCGGTCGCGTCGTCGAGCGTCTGCTGTGGTGATTCCGTCACGCACCGCACGGTAGGGCAGCGGGTCAAGCGATCGGCGCTGGTGACTCTCCGTGTGCATGGCCAACGACCTGCGGATTGAGTCGCCTCCGTGGTCACGCCGCACATGTCGGCACGCTAATGTGCGCAGCGGACCTTCGCCCGGAGGAAGGACGACCATGCTCAAGTCACGCGCCTCGCGGGCAGCCACCCTGGCCGCCTGCGCGACGTTCCTGCTCGCCACCAGCGCCTGCGGGACCGAGGGGCCCGACGAGGCGACCACCCACCAGGTGCGCCTCTACGGCTCCGACGGCAACATGCTCAACTCGTACCCCGCTGAGCTGAAGGACCGCGCCAGCCTCGTCGACGGCATGAAGGGCACCAAGCCGATGACGCCGCTGCCGGAGAGCTTCAAGAACCGGCTACGGTCCGTCGACCCGCAGCTGAACGACTTCCTCTACACGGCCGAGACGTACGACGCGGTGGTGATCAGTGCGATCGCCGCCCAGCTCGCCGGCAGCACGGACCCGGCCGCCGTCGCCAAGCAGATCGTCGGGGTCACCAACGGCGGGCAGCGTTGCGAGGACGTGGCGTCCTGCCTGACGCTGGCCCGCGCCGGCAAGGACGTGGAGTACCGAGGCGTCTCGATAACCCGGGCCGGGTTCACCGAGGCCGGCGAGCCGGCCACCGCCAGCTACGCGACCGTGCACTTCGACGGCCAGCAGCTCAACGACGGCAAGACGGAGTTCGTCGGCGCCGGGGACGAGTCGGCGGCGAGCACCGAGGCCCCGCCGAAGGGGAAGAAGCAGCGCGGTGGCCGCACCGACCGCAGCGACGGGTCCCCGCTGGTCGTGGGCGGCCTGCTGCCGATGACCGGTGACCTGTCCCTGGCGTACCCGCCGATGGCCGCCGCGGCCGCCCTGGCGATCAAGGAGATCAACGCGGGCGGCGGGGTGCTCGGCGAGCCGGTGGTCTGGATCGACGGCGACGACGGCACCAACCCGAAGGTGGCCAAGGCCACCGTGGCGAGGCACGTGGAGCAGAACGTGCACGTCATCATCGGCGCCGGCGCCTCCGGGATCTCCCGCGAGGTCCTGCCCGACGTGGTGCGGGCCGGAAAGGTCCTGTTCTCCTCCTCGAACACCGACGCCGGGCTGACCAAGCTGGACGACAACGGCCTCTACTTCCGCACCGCCCCGCCGGACAGCCTCCAGGGACGGGCGCTGGCCGACGTGATCCTCCGGGACGGGCCGCAGAAGGTCGCGATCGTGGCCCGCAAGGACTCCTACGGCGAGGGCCTCCAGGCCACCGTCAAGGCCGAGCTGGAGCGCACCGGCGTCGACGGCGACCGGGTCAAGCTGCTGGCCTACGAGCCGCCGGCCGACGCCAAGGCCAACCCCGTGGACTTCACGGCCGGGGCGAAGGAGATCAAGGAATTCGGCGCGGACGCCGTGCTGATCATCGGGTTCGCGGAGTCGGCGCAGGTGATCCGCGCGCTCGCGGACGCTGGCGTGGAGATCCGGCACTGAGCCGCTGACCCGTCGCACGTGGACGGCCGCACCGGATCACCGGCGCGGCCGTCGTCGTCATGCCGCCGACGCCGCGACGCGGGTGCCGACACCGTCGTCGCGGGTGCCGACTTCGCCACGCGGGCGCCCCAGGTCAGCGGGGCCGTCGCCGCTCCAGGAAGTCGGTCATCCGCCGGCGCTTCTCCTCGTCCTCGAAGAGCACCGCCTGGCTGACCAGGTCGAGGTGCGGGTGCGCGGCGGCCGGCGCGTCGACCGCCAGCTTGGTCAGCCGCAGCGCCAGCGCGGATCCCTTGGCCATCTCGTCCAGCAGCCCGTGCGCGGTGGGCAGCAGCTCGTCGGGCTCGGCCACCACCCGGTTGACCAGGCCGATCCGCAGCGCCTCCTCGGCGTCCACCCGGCGGCCGGTGAAGAGCAGTTCCTTGGCCCGGGCCTCCCCGACCAGTGCCGGCAGCCGGTGGGTCGCGCCCGCGCCGGCCAGGATGCCCAACCGCACCTCCGGCTGCCCGAACACCGCCCGCTCGGTGCAGACCCGCAGGTCGCAGGCGTACGCCAGCTCGGCGCCGCCGCCCAGCGCCGGCCCGTCCACCGCCGCCACGGTCGGCATCGGCAGCGCCCTGATCCGGGCGAAGGCGGCGGAGTTGATCGCCGCGAGCGCGTCCAGCCGGCCCCGCTCGCGCAGTTGCCCGATGTCCGCGCCGCCGGCGAAGATGCCCTCGGTCCCGCCCGTGAGCAGCAGCAGGCGGGGGCGCGCCTCCAGCTCCGCGCAGACCTGGTGCAGCTCGGCGATCAGGTCGGCGTCGATGGCGTTGCGCTTCTCCGGCCGGTCGAGCGTGACCACCAGCCGGTCCGGCCGCTCCTCGACCCGCAGCCCGCTCACGACTTCACCCCGCCTTCCCAGCGGTAGAAGCCCTGACCGGACTTCTTGCCCAGCCTGCCGGCGGCCACCATCTCCGCCAGCAGCGGCGGCGGCGCGAACCGGTCCCCGTACGCGGCCTGGAGGGTGCGCGCGATGTCCAGCCGCACGTCCAGCCCGACCAGGTCGGTCAGCTCCAGCGGGCCGATCGGGTGCCGGTAGCCGAGCACCATCGCCTTGTCGATGTCGGCCGGGCTGGCCACCCCGTCGGCGACCATCCGGATCGCCTCCAGGCCGAGGGTGACCCCGAGCCGGGAGGTGGCGAAGCCGGGCATGTCGCGTACGACGACGGGGTCCTTGCCCAGCCGGCCGGCGAGCGCGACGGCTGCGGCGGTGGTCTCGTCGGCGGTCGCCGGACCGACCACGACCTCCAGCAGCGCCATCGCCCAGACCGGGTTGAAGAAGTGCAGCCCGAGGAAGCGCTCGGGCCGTGCCAACCCGTCGGCCAGTTCGGCTATCGAGATGCTGGACGTGTTGCTGCCCAGCAGCGCCGGGCGCAGCGCCTCGGCCTCGCGCAGCACCGCCCGCTTGAGGTCCGGCCGCTCCGGTACGGCCTCCACCACCACGGCCGGCTCCTGCGCGACGTCGGCGAGCGCGGCCCGCAGCGTCACCCGCCCCCGGTTCGTCGCGGCCTGGTCGGCGGTCAGCCTGCCGCGCCCCACCGCCCTGTCCCACAGCTCACCGAGCCGGTCCACGGCCGCGGCGCCCCGGGCCCGGTCCACCTCGACCAGCTCGACGGCGTGCCCGGCCCCGGCCGCCACGTACGCGATGCCGAGCCCCATCGTGCCGGCCCCGACGACGACAAAGCGGTCGCTCATGACGCCTCCCTGCCTCCGGCGGCGACCCGGGGTTGACCCGCGCTCCGCCACCCGCTCCACTCGCTCATGGGCCGACCCTATGCAGCGACGCTCGCCCCGACATGCGTGGGGGCGGCGCGGATCGGGTACGACGGCCGTCAACCGAGGGAAGGACGAACCGAGATGAGCCAGGCACCGGAGACCGTGGACAGTGCGGACGCGGCGGAGACGGTGGAGACCCGCGGGGACGAGCGGATCGACCTGCTGCGCGCGGACACCAACAACGACGGCCGCACCGACGTCTGGGTGGCCGACACCGACGGGGACGGCAGGCCCGACCTGTTCCAGTTCGACACCGACCACGACGGCAAGGTGGACGTCACGATGGTCGACCTCGACGAGGACGGCACCCCGGACGAGGTGGTCGACGGCGACGGCGGCCTCCCGCCCGAGCAGCTCCCCCCGACCGTTCAGGTCTGAGGCGTACGCCGGTCGTCCGGGGTGCCGCCGCGCGGCGGGCCCCGGGCGTCAGCCGGACAGGCGCAGGGTGGCCAGGTAGTACGGGGCGTCGTGGTCGTCCACGTCGGTCAGTCGCCAGGCGGTGCCCCGGACCAGCTCGGCGAGTTCGTCGGGCGAGCAGACCAGGTAGTCGAACCACTCGGTGCCCAGTTCCCGGTAGCGCAGGCGGAGCCGGAGCTGCCCGCCGAGCCGGCCCCGGCGCCGGTTGCGCTCGTGGTAGCCCGTGTGCAGCGGGTCCCGGGTGCCGTACGGGTCGGTGCCCTGCGCGATGACCCGCGCGCCCGGCCGGGCCAGCGCGGCGAGCGCCGCCAGCAGGGCCGGGGCCCGCTCCCGCCCCTCCAGCAGCCCGACGTTGTTGCCGAGCAGCAGGAACGTGTCGTAGCGCCGGCCGTCGGCGACGTGCGAGTCGACCGTCCCGTGCACCAGCTCGCGTACGCCCCGGCGGCGGCAGACGGCCAGCGCGCCGGCCGAGGTGTCCAGCCCGGTGACCGGCACGTCCCGTTCCTGGAGCAGCAGCGCGATCCGACCCGCCCCGACCCCGACGTCCAGGGTGGCGCCCTCGACCCGGTCCACCGCCCGGTGGTCGTACGGCTGCCAGTCGGCCGGGCCGTCCAGGTAGTGCGCGGCGGGCGCGCCGTTGATCAGCCCGTCGTCCCGCTCGATGATCTCGATGACCGGCCGTGGCAGCCGCCCGCCGGCCAGCGGCCGGGGGCCGATGCCGGTGGCGACGGCGAACGCGTCGCGCAGCATCTCGCCGAAGACGTCACCGATCCGTGGTTCCACCGTCACGGCTTCACGCTATCCGGCCGGTCAGTCAGCCGCGGCGGCCGTATCCTGACGGGGTGGCCACACTGGACCGCCTCGCCGCGGAGAAATACATCCTGCTGACGACGTTCCGCAAGGACGGGCGGGCGGTGCCGACGCCGGTCTGGGCGGTCCGCGACGGCGACGCGCTGGCGGTGTGGTCGGCGGCGGATTCCGGCAAGGTGAAGCGGATCCGGCGCAGCGGGGACGTCACGGTCGCGCCGTGCGACGTCCGGGGCCGCCCGCACGGCGAGGCGGTGCCCGCCCACGCGACGCTCTGCGGCCCGGCCGACACCCGACGGATCCGCGACCTGATCAAGCGGAAGTACCGGATGATCGGGCGGCTCAGCCTGCTCGGCAGCCGGTTGCGCCGGGGCGAGGGCGGCACGGTCGGCATCCGGGTATCGCTCGCCGGCCGGCCGTCGGGCGGCGACTGACCCGCGCGCCGCCCCGCCGTCGCCGTGCGGCGGTGGGTGCGCCGGTGCGGCCGGCGTGCGCAACCGGTCCGGCCGCGCGGGCGCCGACCGGCCGGGCCCCGACACGACGAGGGGCGGCGGACCGTGTCCGCCGCCCCTCGTGCACACCTGTTTGACTTCCGGCCGTCAGTCCCCCTGGCGCTGCTGGGGGATCTGCCCCTGCAGCAGGGCCCTGACCTCCGACTCGCGGTACCGACGGTGGCCCCCCAGGGTGCGGATGGCGCTTAGCTTGCCAGCCTTGGCCCACCGGGTCACCGTCTTCGGGTCGACACGGAACATCGACGCCACCTCGGCCGGCGTGAGTAGCGGCTCTGGTTCGTGCGTTCGCGATGCCATCGGTCACTCCTCCACATGTATAGACATCGGCCGGGGTCCCGCCGGCCGACGCGTCTCCCATGGTCCGGCTAGTCCCCGATGTCCGACATGGGCCGAACGGCCGAACGTCCCTAGACGGACGGATGAACCATGCCCGATTTATGCGACTTTTACACGGCAGAAAGTACCTTATTCGGACTCATGATCACGGTTCGTGATGCGTCAACTACGATGACGCCTCGCCTTCGCGGCCCCGCTTGGGTGGATTGTCGTCAGTTGCACCGTTCCAACAGTTGCACCGCACGCCACCGCGCGACCAGCTTGTCGTACGCCGCCGAGGCCTCCTCGGCCTCGCCCCGGGACAGCCCGGCGAGCCCGCTCGCCACCAGCTCGGGCGAGTCGTCGGCGGCCAGCGTCTCGTCGGAGAGCAGGTCGACCAGGCCGCCGTAGTCCAGCTCCACCATCGAGCGGGGGTGGAACTCCTCCAGCCAGCGGGCGGCCTCCTCGACCGCCTCCGTGATCGGCGCGTCGCCGACAGACTTGCGCAGCACCGACAGTGCCCGCGACGACCGGCGCCGCGCCTTCGAGATCTCCGTCCGGAAGCGCAGCGCCCGCCGGCCCGGACGGGTCACGTGGTGCCGCTCCTCCGGGTCGAAGAGCACGAACCAGCGCAGCGGCACACCCCACGTCGCGATCTGCTCGTGCAGCCGGGGCACGCCGTGCTCCAGCACGCGGGCCCCACTGCGCCAGTCCTCCACCACCGCCTTGGCCTGCCCGGCGAGCACCGGCGGCACGAACGCGTCGGCCAGCACCGGCGGCACGCCGTCGCGCGCGCTCAGCGCCGCCTCGGCCACCCGGATGCGCAGGTTCCACGGGCAGACCAGCAGCGTGTCGTCGGCCTCCAGCACGTACGCCTCGTCCGGCAGGTCGGGCAGCCGCGTCCAGCCCGCGCCGAGCGCCTCGATCACGGACGTCCGTTGCCGGCCGGGCCCCTCCACGGGGGCCACCGCCCGCCCCTGCTCGACGTAGCGGCGCCAGTACGTCTGGCGGTCCCGGTCGAAAGCGGTCAGGGGCTCGTACACGCGCAGGTAAGAAGCGAAGAGCGACGGCACGGCGCGATCCTCCCACGAATCGGAACCCGACCGTCGTCGGCGCCGCGATCACGCGCGCCGTGGGCGGTCGGACGGCGTCGGCCGATACTAGGCTCAGCGGCACCGGCAGCATCCCGCCGGCGTCCACAGGTCCACGTCCCACAAGGACGCACCCCACACCAGGAGCTACTCATGGGCGTATTCGCCAGCAACGACGACCCGGGATCCACCGGTCACGAACAGGTCGTGTTCTGCCAGGACAAGCAGTCCGGCCTGAAGGCGATCATCGGGATCTACTCCACCGCGCTCGGCCCCGCGCTCGGCGGCACCCGGTTCTACCCGTACGCGAACGAGGAGGCCGCCCTCGCCGACGTGCTCGACCTGTCCCGGGGCATGGCGTACAAGAACGCCCTGGCCGGGCTCGACCTCGGCGGCGGCAAGGCGGTCATCTGGGGTGACCCCGAGCGGGTCAAGAGCGAGGCGCTGCTGCGCGCGTACGGCCGCTTCGTGGAGTCCCTCGCCGGGCGTTACTACACCGCCTGCGACGTCGGCACCTACGTCGCCGACATGGACGTGATCGCCCGGGAGACGTCATACGTCACCGGCCGCAGCGTCGAGCACGGCGGCGCCGGCGACTCCTCGATCCTCACCGCCTGGGGCGTGTTCCAGGGCATGCGGGCCGCCGCCGAGCACGTCTGGGGCTCACCGACCCTGGCCGGCAGGCGGGTCGGCGTGGCCGGCCTGGGCAAGGTCGGCAAGTACCTGGTCGGCCACCTGCTCGACGACGGCGCCGAGGTGGTGGCGACCGACGTCAACCCGAAGGCCCTGGAGTGGGCGCGCAACACCCACCCGCAGGTCGCGCTCGTCGACGACGCCGCCGCGCTGGTCGCCGCCGACATCGACGTGTACGCCCCGTGCGCGCTCGGCGGCGCGCTCAACGACGACACGGTGCCGGCGCTGCGCGCCAAGGTGGTCACCGGCGCGGCGAACAACCAGCTCGCCCACTCGGGCATCGAGAAGCTGCTGGCCGACCGCGGCATCCTCTACGCCCCGGACTACGTGGTGAACGCCGGCGGCGTGATCCAGGTGGCCGACGAGATCGAGGGCTTCAACTTCGAGCGGGCCAAGCTGCGCGCGACCCGGATCTACGACACCACCCGGGAGATCCTCCAGCTCGCCGACGCCGAGGGCGTGCCCCCGGCGGTGGCGGCGGACCGGCTCGCGGAGCGGCGGATGGCCGACGTCGGCCGGCTGCGCACGATCCACCTGCGATGAGCGTCACGGAGGCGGAGCCGGCCCGGTTCCGCCTCCGGCGCCGCCGCGCCGAAGCGCGCCGTTAAGCTGATTTCGTCGGACTTTGTCCGGTGTCACGGGCGCTCCCGGCACCGCTCCTTACCCGGTACAATCGGTGACGGCTGGATGACCGCGACGCGCGGCACCGGTCGACGGTAACCCGAGGTGCCGAACGATGGCATCCCCATGTACCGTAAGAGCCACGAGAGATGCCTGACGTCATCGGGGCCCGCCTTCGGGCTGCCCCGCATTCTGTGCGAGGGGGTCGAGCCATGGGGCGCGGCCGTGCTAAGGCCAAGCAGACGAAGGTGGCGCGGGAGTTGAAGTACCACTCCCCGAACACCGACCTCACCGCCTTGCAGCGCGAGTTGGCGGGTGCTGGTAAGTCTGAGCACAACTTCGACGACGACTACAAAGAGTATGTCGACGACGATGATGAGGATCACGCGGACGAAGACCCGGATCCCTGGGTACGTCCGACCCGCTGACCTCCGGTCGCAGCTGAGCACGCGGTAATCCCCCGCGTGCTCACGCATGTGCCCATCAGAAGCGGCGCCAACACCGACGATCAGGGACCATGCCGTCCCGGAGGCGACTCCGGCTGCCCGGCAGGTCCCTGATCCCGGTGTGGCGGCCTCAGCGGGGCCGGTTGTTCCAGTTGTAGAACGTCGGGATGTTCTCGAAGTGGTTCCAGGCGCAGACGGCGCTCGCGCCGTCGCCGCCCGCCACCTCCGCCCGCAGTCGCCGCGCGGCCTCGGCCTCGTGGAGCAGAGCGGTGAGTCCCGGCGCGGCTTCCCGCACCCGATCGGCGACCTGGCCCGTGGCGGCGTCCACCCCACGCTCAGGCTGCCGGTGACTGGTGGTCTCGGGCATGCTCCAACACTCCCTCCAGTAGGTGGATCTTGCTGTTGCGGCAGTGTGCGGTCTCCGTACCGTCGAAACGCCCCAGCTCGAAGTAGCGGTTGGCGGCGTGGCCGCCGCCGCAGAAACCGAAGTATGGGCAGGACGTACGGCACGCCTCGACACCGGCGAGGAACTCACCGACCCAGGGCGTCCGGCCCGCGTGGGCGAGGATGTCGGCCAGCGGCGTGGTCAGCACGTTGCCGCTGCTGAAGTCGCCGTACCGGACGTCGGTGAAGCCGGCCAGCTCGGGCGAGAGCACCGTCACCGAGCCGTCGTGGCCGACGGTCGGGATCGGGTCCAGCCGCCGGGGCAGCACGTCGTCGGCGGTGCCGTCCAGCACGGCGGCGGCGTACCGCAACGACCACTCGACCTCGCGCAGGTGGATCCGGGGCTCCCGCCGCCAGGCCGCCACCAGTTCCGCCCAGAACGCGGTCACCGCCCGGGCGTCGTGGGAGTTGTCGCGGAGGTTGACCCCCTCGGTCTCCTCGATGTTGACGCCGAGCACGTCACACCCCAGGCCGAGGAAGTAGTCGTACAGCTCGGTGGCGAGGCCCGGCTCCGGGCGGCCCACCACCGCCAGCGCCGAGAACGGCAGCCCGTGCCGGCGCAGCGCCGCCACCCCGCGCACGATCCGGTCGTACGCCGGCCCGCCGGCCCGGGTGACCCGGTCGCCGTTGCGCTCCCGCGGGCCGTCCACGCTCACGCTCACCCGCACCCGGTGCTCGGTGAAGAACGCGCACCACGCGTCGTCGATCAGCGTGGCGTTGGTCTGCACGTGGTGCTCGACCTCGGGCCCGAAGGGCGCGATCAGCGCGGCGAGATGCTCCCGGCCGGCGGCGAGCGGCTCCCCGCCGTGCCACACCACCGAGAAGCGGCCCGCCGCCGCCCACGGGTTGACCGACGCGGCCACCGCCTCGGCCACCGGCACCGGCATCCGCCGGTCGACCGCCCGGAACGGCAGGTAGCAGTAGGCGCAGTCCAGGTTGCACAGGGTGGTCGGCTGCATCACGACGTACGAGGGGACAGCGGCCAGGCCGCGCATCCCGCTGAACGACTGTCCCCGAGCAGCCATTGCCCTCCTCCGCGCCTGAGGGGCCGTCGGGGCCCCGGTGAGGGGGTGACCCGACAGCGTTGAGGGTGCCCCTCAGGCTAGGCGGCGACGGCCACTCGGGTGAAGCCCTGATCAGGTGCCCGTACGGTCACCGGAGCGTGATCATCATCCCCGGGTGTGCTGCCCGATCATCTGCACGTTGCCGGAGCCCTCGATGATCTCGCCGGCCTGCCACGCGTCGACGCCGCGGCCGGTCAGCGTGGCCAGCGCGCGGTCCGCGTCCTCGGCGGAGACGATCGCGAACATGCCGACGCCCATGTTGAACGTCGCCTCCATCTCCGGGTCCTCGATCCGCCCCTTGGTCTGGATCAGGTCGAAGATCGGCTGCGGCTTCCAGGTGGACCGGTTGACCACCGCGTCGACGTGCTCGGGAAGCACCCGCACGAGGTTGCCGGGGATGCCGCCGCCCGTGACGTGGGCGATGGACCGCACCTCGGCCTCGGCGATCAGCTTGAGGCAGTCCTGCGCGTAGATCTTGGTCGGGGTGAGCAGTTCCTCGCCGAGGGTGCGCTGCCGGCCGAAGTCGTCGATCACCACGTCGAGCCGCATCCGGCCGGCGCCCAGCAGCACGTGCCGAACCAGGGAGTAGCCGTTGGAGTGCAGGCCGGAGGAGCGCATCGCGATGACCACGTCGCCCACCTCGACCCGCTCCGGGCTGAGGATGTCGGCCTCCTCCACCACGCCGACGCCGGTGGCGGAGATGTCGTACTCGTCCGGGCGGAGCACGCCGGGGTGCTCGGCGGTCTCGCCGCCCAGCAGGGCGCAGCCCGCGTACCGGCAGCCGTCGGCGATGCCGGCGCCGATCTCGGCGACCTTGTCCGGCACGACCTCGCCGGTGGCGATGTAGTCGAGCAGGAAGAGCGGCTCGGCGCCGCAGGCGACCAGGTCGTCGACGACCATCGCGACGAGGTCGATGCCGACCGTGTCGTGGATGTCCATCTGCTGCGCGATCACCAGCTTGGTGCCGACGCCGTCGGTGGACGAGGCCAGGATCGGGTTCTTGTACTTCTTCGTGTCCAGCCGGAACAGCCCGGCGAAGCCACCCAGGTCGCCCATCACCTCCGGGCGCCGGGTCTGCTTCACCTTCGACTTCAGCAGCTCGACCGCCCGGTCGCCCGCCTCGATCGAGACCCCGGCGTCCGCGTACGAGACCGACCGTTTGCGTGCCGGTCGGCCGGTGCCGGCCGTCCAGGGCTGACGGTCGCCGCCGGCGCCGGTCGGGCTGCTTCCTGCGCCGCTGCGCTCGGACACGTGCGTCACGGTTCTCCCCTTTGTGGTTCTGGCGCCGCGCCGGCGGTGACCGGCCGCGCCGGGTGGTGCTACGGGCGGTGTGTTGTCGCGCCGCCCGGAGTGGCGACGAGCGGAGGGGTGGTGTGCTCGGGAGCGTCGGGCGCCGCGGTGACCCGCCGGCCCACCCCCTCGAGCACGTGCTTGCCGATCAGGTTGCCGGCGGGCAGGTCGATCGGGTACTCCCCGTCGAAGCACGCGCGGCACAGCCGGGTCTTCGGCTGCTCGGTGGCGGCGATCAGGCCGGAGAGGGACACGTAGCCGAGCGTGTCGGCGCCGATCGAGCGGCGGACGCCCTCGGTGTCCAGCCCGTTGGCCAGCAACTCGGCCCGGGTGGCGAAGTCGATGCCGTAGAAGCACGGCCACTTGACCGGCGGCGAGGAGATGCGCACGTGCACCTCCAGCGCGCCGGCCTCGCGCAGCATCCGCACGATCGCCCGCTGGGTGTTGCCGCGCACGATCGAGTCGTCGACCACGACCAGCCGCTTGCCCCGGACGTTCGCCCGCAGCGGGTTGAGCTTGAGTCGGATGCCGAGCTGGCGCAGGGTCTGCGACGGCTGGATGAAGGTGCGCCCGACGTACGGGTTCTTCATCAGGCCGGCGCCGTAGGTGATCCCGGACTCCTCGGCGTAGCCGATCGCGGCCGGGGTGCCGGACTCCGGCACCGGGATGACCAGGTCGGCCTCGACCGGGTGCTCCTTGGCCAACTGGCGACCGATCTGCACCCGGGCCGCGTGCACGTTGCGGCCGGCGATCGTGGCGTCCGGACGCGCGATGTAGACGTACTCGAAGAGGCAGCCCTTCGGCTCCGGGGCGGCGAACCGGCTGGAACGCAGGCCGTCCTCGTCGATCGCGATCAGCTCGCCGGGTTCGACCTCGCGGACCACGCTCGCGCCGACGATGTCCAGGGCGGCGGTCTCGCTCGCCACCACCCAGCCGCGCTCCAGCCGGCCCAGCACCAGCGGGCGTACGCCGTGCGGGTCGCGGGCCGCGTAGAGGGTCGACTCGTCCATGAAGACGAAGCTGAACGCGCCGCGCAGCTGCGGCAGCACCTCCAGCGCGGCCGCCTCCACCGACAGGTCGGGGCGGCTGGCCAACAGCATCGTCACCAGGGAGGTGTCGTTGGTCGAGCCGTCGGCGACCAGGCCCCGCTCGGTGACCTCGCGCTGGAGGTCGGCCGTGTTGACCAGGTTGCCGTTGTGCGCCAGCGCGATCGTGGTGCCGGAGCTGGTGGACCGGATGGTCGGCTGGGCGTTCTCCCAGGTCGAACCGCCGGTGGTGGAGTAGCGGGCATGGCCGATCGCCACGTGCCCGCGAAGACTGGCCAGGGTCGGCTCGTCGAAGACCTGGGCGACCAGGCCGAGGTCCTTGTAGACCACGACGCCGGAGCCGTCGCTCACCGCGATGCCGGCGGCCTCCTGGCCACGGTGCTGGAGGGCGTATAGCCCGAAGTAGGTGAGGTTTGCGACCTCCTCCCCGGGCGCCCAGACACCGAAGACGCCACACGCGTCCTGGGGGCCTGGTCGTTGGGGATCAAGGTCGTGGCTCAGCCGGCCGTCGCCTCGGGGCACCTGCGCTCCCTCATGCTGGTCTGGACCGGCCTGGCGAACCACGCGGGGGGCGGGATTCGCACTCCTCGGCCGGGACCACTGTCGTCGCCTGACAGTGTACGCGAATCCGCGTCGACACAGAAAGTCACGATATGGCTCCCAAGCGTCACCAGTCGGCCGCACGTCGCCGCAGCTAGAGGGGCAGGTGCTCGGAGAGGTCGGCCCGGATTCCGCTCACCCGCACGCGACCCTGGGTGATCGCCTCGGCCCAGTCGAGCCGCCCGGTCGCCACCGCCAGCCAGGTCGCCGGATCCATCTCCACGACATTCGGCGGGGTGCCGCGGGTGTGTCGAGGCCCGGGAATGCACTGAACTGCGCCGTAAGGTGGGACACGCACCTCCACCGATCGGCCGGGGGCGCGCTCCGCGAGGACGGTCAAGAGGGCACGGACCGCATCTCGGAGGACCGGCCGTTCGGGCGTACGCCCCTCGTCGAGCGCCGACAACGCCGCCGCGACCGCGGCGGACTTTATGTGCGGAGAGGACACGACGGGACGATACGACCCGAACGCAGTGCGTCACACGCTGGCCCTGGGTCGCGCCGATCCGGTCAGACAAGGCATAGTTGCCGACGGCGTATTCGTACCGTGATGATCCCCGGCCCGGCGCCCCGCCGGTCGAGGGAAGTCAGTCCGGAAGGCGGTGGACGTGTCAACACACCGACGTGCCTGGAAGCAGCGGGCCGGTGTGGTCGTGGCGCTGGTTGTCGGCGCTCTGCTCGCTGTCCCCGCCACACCAGCCCTGGCCGCCCCACCGAGCGTGCAGATCGGCTCGTCTCCCTCGACGCTGAACGCCGGAGACCGGGTAAGCCTGTCCTTCGTCGTGGCGAACAACAACGCCAGGCCGCCGGTGGGCAACGGTTCCGACTCCGCTGAGATCAAGGTCACCACATCCGGTGCGGTCAAGTGCGACGGCCGCTGCGAATTCAGCGAGAAGATCGACGCCGGCGGCAACAAGAGCTTCACCGTCACGCTGCTGGCCGACAACGTCGCCGCAGGTCAGACGAAGCCCGGCAACGTCCAGATCAGTGCCTCCGTCAACGGCGAGTCCGGCAACGCGGACCGGAGCTTCACGGTTCGCGGTCCGCAGGAGGCCCAGACCGTCCGGGAGGTCTCCGGCAAGGTGGTCGCCCAGGCGAACGGCAAGGCCGTGCCGAACGCCGTGGTGATGCTCCAGGACGGCGCCGGCAACAAGCGCGACACGGTCAGCGACGACAACGGCAACTTCCGCTTCACCGGCACCACCGAGAAGCCGATCGCGCCGGGCCGGCTCGCCGTCGGCGCCAGCGTCGGCGAGGTGTACGCCACCAAGAGCTTCGACGCGAGCGCGGGCCAGCGCATCACCGGCCAGCGCATCACCCTGGCGGTCAAGGTCGAGACGACCCCGAGCGCCACCCCCTCGGCCAGCGAGGAGCCGCTCCCCACGGACGAGGCGCTCGACGAGACCGCCGAGGAGAGCACCGAGGCGACCCCGGGCGCGGCGGCCAACGCCAGCAACGAGGACTCCGGCGGCATGGGCTCCTGGCTGATCATCCTGCTCGGCGGCCTGCTCGTCGCCGCGGGTGTCGGCACCATCGTGCTGCTCTGGATGCGGCGCAAGGACAACGGCGACGAGGGCGACGACGCCCCGGCGGGCGCCGCTGCGGCGGGCGCGGTCCCGGCGGCGCGCGGGGCGTACCGGGGCGCGGGCGCGGACGACCAGACCCGGGTGGTCAACCGGGCCGGCGCCGGGCCGGACCCGACGATGGTCGGCGGCACCTCGCTCAGCGACGCCCCGACCATGATGCACCGCCCCGTGGTCGACGACGTGCCGCCGGACCCGTACGGCGCGCCCCCGCAGCCCTACGGCGCGGCAGGCGCGGGGCAGGGCTGGGCCGGCAACGGCTACGGCGACGAGTCCGCCGGCTCGGGCGGCTACGGTGCCGGCGGCTACGGCAACGCGCCGTCCTCCGGCGGTGGCTACGGCAACGCGCCCGCCTCCGGTGACGGCTACGGCAACGCGCCGTCCTCCGGCGGTGGCTACGGCAACGCGCCCGCCTCGGGCGGTGGCTACGGCGGCCACGACTACGGCGCTCCGGCCGGCGCGGCGGGTGCCGCGGGTGCCGCCGGCTACTCGGCGGGAGCCGGCGGCGGCCGGGGCTACGGCGACCGCTACGACGAGCCGACCGGCCGCTACACCGGCGAGTCCACCCAGTACCCGGCCCCGGCCGATCCCTACGCGACGGGCGTCTACCAGCCGGAGCAGGGCTACGGCCGGTCCGAGACCGCGCCGTACGGGCGGGGCGGCGAGCCGGCCGGCGGCTTCGACCAGCGCGGCGGCTACGACCAGCAGCGCGGCGGCTACGACGACCCCGGCTACGGCCAGGAGCCCCCGCAGCAGCGCGGCGGCGGCTACGGCCAGGGCGGCTACGACCAGCCCACCTCATACGACCAGGGTGGCTACGGCCAGGAGCCTCCGCAGCAGCGCGGCGGTGGCTACGACGACCGCGGCTACGGCCAGCAGGGTGGCTACGGCCAGGAGCCCCCGCAGCAGCGCGGCGGCTACGGCCAGCAGGGCGGCGGCTACGACGACCCGCAGGCCGGGCGCGGCCGCCCGGACGGGCCGCCGCAGCAGGACCGGGGCGGTCGCCGGCTGGACTGGCTGGACGACTGACCGCACGGGCACAGCCGAAGACGACAGCGCACCACGGCGAGGGCCGTCCGGGATCCCCGGGCGGCCCTCGCCGCTGTGGCGCGCGGGCGGCAGGGCGTCGGCGAACCGTCAGGCGGCGGAGAAGACGCCCTGGCGCAGCACCGGGACCACGTCGGAGACGCCGACCCGGACGGCGATCTCCACGTCCTGGGCGAAGCCGCCCTCGACCAACTCGCGGCCCGACACGCTGCCGCGTACCGCGGCGGGGACGTCGGGGGTGCTGGCGAGCGCGGCGAGCGCCATGGCCGCCTCCACGGAGAGACCGCCGGTCACCCCGGAGAGGGCGTCCAGCACGCTGGCCGCCCCGAGCTGGTCCTCCACGGCGGGGCGCAGCGAACCGTCCGGCCAGCGCTCGCCGGAGGCGACCACGCCGATCGGGGCATCCGTCGAGCCGTACCCGTGACGGCGCAGCCAGCGCCCGACGGCGCGCGCGTTGCGCAGGCAGGCCGCGACCACCGGCAGGCCGGTGGCGCTGGCCGCGGCGCTGATCGCCGAGCCGTTGGGCGACGGCAACACGAGGTCGGCGACGACCGGCGCGGTGCTCAGCGCCGCCGGCGAGAGCGACCACGGATGCTCCGGGGTCGTCTGCCGGCGGCCCACCGCGGCGACCGCGCCGACCCGTCGCGCGTAGTCGGCCGCCTGCTCCCCCCACGGGAACGGGTGCACCCGCATGCCGCGCCCGACGGCGACCTCCACGGCGGTGGTGAACGAGAGCACGTCCACCACCACCAGCACCGCGCAGACCCGGCCGAGCTCAGCCGCTCCCGTCAGCCCCCAGTCGAACCGGGCGCCGGATCCGGGTTGGGCGTAGACGGCCGCGGCCAACGCCTCAGCGCTTATCGGGCGCGGAGGGCTGCTCGGTGTCACCGGAGTCGGGGTCGGACGCGGCGTCGGCCCCGGTCGGGCCGTCGGCGGCCTCGGCGGCCGGCTCCTCGGGAGCGGGGGCCGCGGCCTCCACCGGCGCCACGGCACCGGTCGACGGGACCGGCCCGGCCGACGCGATCGGCTCGGACGCGACGTCCGCCGGGTCCACCGGCGCCACCTCGGCCCGCTCGGCGTCGGGCAGCGGCGCGGCCTCGACCGCACCGGCCACGCCGGCTGCCGGCGCGGGCACCTGGACGACCTCCGAGCCCCCGAAGAGGCGCGGCAGCGTCGCCGTGTGCGCGGCGCGCAGCTCGTCCAGGCCGATCCGGAACTGGCCGTGCACCTCCAACGCGCCGCCGGCCGGGTCGGTGACGCCGATCAGCTCGAACGGCACCCCGCGCTCGGCGCACAGGGCGGTGAACGCCTTCTCGTGGCCGCGCGGCACCGAGGCCAGGACCCGCCCCGCGGACTCGCTGAACAGGTAGACGAACGGCATCGAGCCGCTGGCGAACCGCTCCGGCACCGCGATCCGGGCGCCGACCCCGCGCCGCAGGCAGGACTCGACCAGGCCCTGCGCGAGGCCGCCGTCGGAGAGGTCGTGCGCGGAGCTGAGGTGCCCGACCCGGGCGGCCTCCGCCAGCAGGTCCGCCAGCCGCCGCTCGTGGGCCAGGTCGACCTGCGGGGGTACGCCGCCGAGGTGCTCGTGGGTGACCCACGCCCACTCCGAGCCGGAGAGCTCCACGTGCGTCTCGCCGAGCAGGAAGAGCTGGTCGTGGTCGCCGCCGGGGCGCGGCACGAAGCCCATCGGCACCCGGTTGGCGACGTCGTCGAGCACGCCGAGCACGCCGACCACCGGGGTCGGGTGGATGGCCGCCGCGCCGGTCTGGTTGTAGAAGCTGACGTTGCCGCCGGTCACCGGGATGCCCAGCTCGGCGCAGCCGTCGGCCAGGCCGCGGACGGCCTCGGCGAACTGCCACATCACGCCCGGGTCCTCCGGCGAGCCGAAGTTCAGGCAGTTGGTGACGGCGATCGGCTTCGCGCCGGTGACGGCGACGTTCCGGTACGCCTCGGCCAGCGCGAGCTTCGTGCCGTGGTACGGGTCGAGGCGGGCGTACCGGCCGTTGCCGTCCACCGACAGCGCCACGCCGAGCCCGGTCCGCTCGTCGATCCGGATCACGCCGGAGTCCTCGGGCTGGGCGAGCACGGTGTTGCCCAGCACGTACCGGTCGTACTGCTCGGTGACCCAGGTCTTGTCGGTCAGGTTCGGCGACGCGATCATGCGCAGCACGGTCTCGCGCAGCGCCTCCGGGTCGGCCGGCCGGGGCAGCGTCTCCGCGCGGTCGGCCTGGAGCAGGATCAGGTCGGCCGGCTCGCGCATCGGGCGGGCGTAGACCGGGCCGTCGTCGACCAGCGAGCCCGGCGGCACGTCGACCACGAGCTGGTCCCGCCAGGTGATCACCACCCGGCCCGGCCGGCCGTCCGGGGCCGGCGGGGTGACCTCGCCGATCGCGGTGGCCCAGACGCCCCACTTCTCGGCGGTCTTGAGCACGGCGTCGAGCTTCTCCGGCTCGACCACCAGCAGCATCCGCTCCTGCGACTCGCTGGCCAGGATCTCGTGCGGCTCCATCGAGGGCTCGCGCAGCGGCACCCGCTCCAGCCACACCCGCATGCCGGTGCCGGCCGCCGCGGCGGTCTCGGTCAGCGCGCAGGTCAGGCCGGCGCCGCCGAGGTCCTGGATGCCGACGACGAGCTGGGCGTCGTAGAGCTCCAGGCAGGCCTCGATGAGCAGCTTCTCCATGAACGGGTCGCCCACCTGCACCGACGGGCGGCGCTGCTCGCTGCCCTCGTCGAAGGTGGCGCTCGCCAGCACCGACACGCCGCCGATGCCGTCCCGGCCGGTCTTGGCGCCCATCAGCACCACGACGTTGCCCGGGCCGGCGGCGGCCTTGTTCTGCAGGCGGTTGACCGGCAGCACGCCGAGACAGAGCGCGTTGACCAGGGGGTTGCCCTGGTAGCAGGGGTCGAACACGACCTCGCCGCCGATGTTCGGCAGGCCGAGGCAGTTGCCGTAGCCGCCCACGCCGGCGACGACGCCGGGCAGCACCCGGGCGGTGTCGGGGTGGTCGGCCGCGCCGAAGCGCAGCGGGTCCATCACCGCGACCGGGCGGGCGCCCATGGCCAGGATGTCCCGGACGATGCCGCCGACGCCGGTGGCCGCGCCCTGGTAGGGCTCGACGAAGCTGGGGTGGTTGTGCGACTCGACCTTGAAGGTCACCGCCAGCTCGTCGGAGACCTGCACCACGCCGGCGTTCTCGCCGATGCCGGCGAGCAGCCGGTCGCTCGGCGGGGCCTTCTCCCCGAACTGGCGCAGGTGCACCTTGCTCGACTTGTAGGAGCAGTGCTCGCTCCACATGATCGAGTACATGGCCAGCTCGGCCTGGGTGGGCCGGCGGCCGAGGATGTGCCGGATCCGGTCGTACTCGTCGTCGCGGAGCCCCAGCTCGGCGTACGGCTGCAGCTCACCGGGGGTGTCCACGGCGTGCGGCACGGTGTCCAGGCCGGCCGCCCAGTCGGCCGTCGCCGGCCCGGTGGGCGCGGCCGGCGACGCGACGGCGGCCGGCCTGGACACCGGCTGCGCCGGGGCGGCCGGGAAGGCCTCCGGGGTCTCCCGTACCTCGTCCGGATGGCTGGTCATGACCTCTCCTCGCTGCGCTCAGGGCCGCCCTGAGGGCGGGTGAGCCGACCGATGATGCCGCCGCGCACGGTCACCGCCCCGCACTTCGTTCGCGACTGCGGGGCTCGCAGACCCGGCTCACTCCTCGCGCTCACGCTGGCGCCCCCACCAGGTGCTTGAGCACCGAGGTGAAGAAGCCGAGGCCGTCCAGGGAGGGGCCGGTGAGCGCCTCCACGGCGTGCTCGGGGTGCGGCATGATGCCGACCACGTTGCCGGCGGGGTTCGTGATCGCGGCGATGTCGCGCTGCGACCCGTTGGGGTTGCCGCCGACGTAGCGGGCGACCACCCGACCCTCGGCTTCGAGCTGGTCGAGCGTCGCGGTGTCGGCGACGTAGCAGCCCTCGCCGTTCTTGACCGGGATCAGCACCTCCTGGCCGGGCTGGAACGCGTTCGTCCACGCGGTGCCGACCGACTCGATGCGCAGGACCTGGTCCCGGTTGCGGAAGTGCAGGTGCTGGTTGCGGGTGAGGGCCCCGGGCAGCAGGTGGGCCTCGCAGAGGATCTGGAAGCCGTTGCAGATGCCGAGCACCGGCAGGCCGGCCCGGGCCGCGTCCACGATCGTCTCCATCACCGGGGCGAACCGGGCGATGGCCCCGCAGCGCAGGTAGTCGCCGTAGGAGAAGCCGCCGGGCAGGACGACGGCGTCCACCCCGTGCAGCCGCGGGTCACCGTGCCAGAGGCGGACCGGTTCGGCGCCCGCGATGCGGACGGCCCGGGCCGCGTCCCCGTCGTCCAGCGAGCCGGGGAACGTGACCACACCGACCCGGGCGGTCACGAGCGGGCGTCCGCGGTCTCGTCGGCCTCGACCAGGCGGACGGTGAAGTCCTCGATGACCGGGTTGGCGAGCAGTTTGTCGGCGATCTCCCGGGCCCGGTCCAGGTCCGGTTCACCGGTGAACTCGATCTCGATCCGCCTGCCGATCCGAACCGAGGCGACGTCGCTGACGCCGAGCCGGGGCAGCGCGTTTGCGACGGCCTGGCCCTGCGGATCGAGGATCTCGGGCTTGAGCATGACGTCGACGACGACGCGAGGCACTGGGCACTCCTGACTGTGTACGCAGTTGGGTGCCGACCCACAACGGGCGAGCGCAGCCAGCCTACCTGGCAGATACGGCCCTGGACGCACCGGCCGGACGCAGTTCAGGCAGCGATCGGCATTCCCGCCGCGAAGGCCGGGGACCGATACGGGTTCGTTGCGATCCCGATGCGTTTCCGTTGCCGACCAGCCCGTTTCGCCCCACTCCGGCCGCCGGGACGCCCGCCGCCACCGGCCGACGGACCATCCTTCTTATTGATGAAAATCGATGAAACTTGTGAACGACATCTCAGGAGCCCTACCGTACATCGTCGTACGTCGATCGGACGTGTCCGGCCGCCGGGCCACCCGGCCCGCCGGCCGACAGCTCGACCCGGTGACCCCGGGCCCATCCCCGAAGGAGCCCCATGCGCATCCGATCCCTGATCGCAGTGCTGGCCACCGCAGCGGCCGGCCTGCTCGGCGCCAGTTCCGGCGCCCTTGCCGCCCCGGCGGGCCCGCAGCCCATCATCGGTGGCGGGACCGTCTCGTCCGCCCCGTGGGCCGCCGCGGTGTTCAGCAACGGATCGTTCACCTGCTCCGGCACGATCATCGCGCCGGAGTGGGTGCTCACCGCCCGGCACTGCCTCGGCGGCACCATGTCCGTCCGGGTCGGCAGCGTCTACCGCTCCTCCGGCGGGGTCACCCGCACGGTGAGCGCCAGCTACAGCCGCTACGACCTGGCCCTGATGCGCCTGTCCAGCTCGGTGAGCACCTCGTACGTCACGCTGGCCAGCAGCAACCCGCCGATCGGCTCCACCAACTCGATCTACGGCTGGGGCATGACCTGCTACAGCGGCTGTTCCGCCGCCAGCCAGCTGAAGACCGCGAGCGTCCAGGTGACCAGCAACAGCGCCACCGACGCGTACGGCGGCCAGGCGATCCGGAGCACGCGGATCAACGGCAACGCGTGGCGGGGCGACTCGGGCGGCCCGCAGTTCTACAACGGCCGTCAGGTCGGCGTCGCCTCGACCGCCGACGGCTACAGCATCCAGAACTACGGCAGTGTCGCGTACAACCGGGCCTGGATCACCTCGGTGGCCGGTGTCTGACGGTTAGCGCCCGGGCGGCGCGGATGGCCGGCCACGCGCCGGCCGTCCGCGCCGCGCCGTTTTGCAGCATCCGATCAGGTGAACAAGGCTCGCGATCGGGTGCGGGTTCGCCCTGACAGCATCGGAAACGTGCTGGTCGTGACGACGGAGCAACTACCCGGGTACGAGATCCGCCAGATCCTCGGCGAAGTGGTGTCGTCGATGGCCAGGACGCGGAACCCGTACCGCGAGGGGGTCAAGAACCTGCGCGGCGGCGCGTACGACCCGATGGCGCCGGACAACCTGACCCGGTGGCGTACCGACTCGGTGGCCCGGCTCGGCGAGGAGGCCCGCCGCCTCGGCGCGAACGCCGTGGTGGGGATGCGCTTCGACAGCCGCGACTGCGGCGAGATGTGGATGGAGATCTGCGCGTACGGCACGGCGGTGATCGTGGTGCCCAAGGTGCCCGACGTCATGCCGCCCGACCAGCCGCTGGTCGCTGCGGAGACCGCCCACGACCCCGCCTTCGCCGAGTCCCCGGGCGGCATCGCCGAGCCGGCGAGCGCCCCCAACCTCCGCACCGCGGCGGAGACCCCCACCCGCGACTCCTGACCACCCGCCGGCCCGGTCGGCGCCGGTGCGACCGGCCGGGCGGCGGCGAGCGGCGCCGGGCTCCGGGCCGCCCGCGCCCCGGCCGGCGCACAGGAGCCGGTGGCGGAGGGGAAGGTCAGAGGATGGGGGGCGGGGTGTAGGCGACGGCGTCGGGGTGGGCGTCGACCACGGCGGCGACGCGGCGGGTGACCGCCTCGACCTGGGCCGGGGCGGCGCCGACGAAGGCGGTGCGGTCGGCGACGAGCGCGTCGATCTCGCCCCGGGTCAGGCCCAGGCGGCCGTCCGCCGCGAGGCGGTCGAAGAGGTCGTTCTCGGCGGCGCCCTTCTCGCGCATGGCGAGCGCGACGGCGACCGCGTGCTCCTTGATCACCTCGTGGGCGACCTCGCGCCCGACGCCGCGCCGGACCGCCGCCACCAGGATCTTGGTGGTGGCCAGGAACGGCAGGAAGCGCTCCAGTTCCCGGTTGACCACCGCCGGGTACGCGCCGAACTCGTCGAGCACGGTGAGGAACGTCTGGAACAGCCCGTCGGCGGCGAAGAACGCATCCGGCAGCGCGACCCGGCGGACCACCGAGCAGGAGACGTCCCCCTCGTTCCACTGGTCGCCGGCCAGCTCGCCGACCATCGACAGGTAGCCCCGGATGATCACCGCGAAGCCGTTGACCCGCTCGCTGGACCGGGTGTTCATCTTGTGCGGCATCGCGCTGGAGCCGACCTGGCCCGGCTTGAAGCCCTCGGTCGCCAGCTCCTGGCCCACCATCAGCCGGATCGTCGTGGCCAGCGAGGACGGCGCGGCGGCGATCTGCGCCAGCGCGGAGAGCACCGCCAGGTCGATCGAGCGCGGGTAAACCTGGCCGACGCTGTCGAGCACCCGGGAGAAGCCGAGGTGCTCGGCCACCCGGCGCTCCAGCTCGGCCACCTTGTCGGCGTCGCCGTCGAAGAGGTCCAACTGGTCGGCGGCGGTGCCCACCGGGCCCTTGATGCCGCGCAGCGGGTACCAGTTGATCAGGTCGTCCAGCCGCTCGTACGCGATCAGCAGCTCCTCCGCAGCCGAAGCGAAGCGCTTCCCGAGCGTGGTGGCCTGCGCGGCGACGTTGTGCGAGCGGCCGGTCATGACGAGGCCCGAGTGCTCGACGGCCAACCGGGACAGCCGGGCCAGGGTGGCGACCACCCGGTCCCGGACCAGCTCCAGCGAGGCCCGCACCTGGAGCTGCTCGACGTTCTCCGTGAGGTCCCGGGAGGTCATCCCCTTGTGCACGTGCTCGTGCCCGGCGAGCGCGCTGAACTCCTCGATCCGGGCCTTCACGTCGTGCCGGGTGACCCGCTCCCGCTCGGCGATCGAGGCGAGGTCGACCTGGTCGAGCACCCGCTCGTACGCCTCGACCACGCCGTCCGGGACGGACACGCCGAGATCCCGCTGCGCCCGGAGCACGGCGAGCCAGAGCTGCCGTTCCATCCGGATCTTCTGCTCCGGTGACCAGAGGGCGACCAGCTCGGGCGAGGCGTACCGGCTGGCGAGCACGTTGGGGATCGTCGTCACGTACCTCAGTCTTTCATGCCCGGGGACGCGGCCCGACGGACGTCTGGCCGCTCACCAGCGGTGACAGCCGAGGCGGTACCCGGGCAGCGGGGTCTGCCGGGTCTCGCTCGGCTCGCCGCGCGGTCAGTCGGCCCGGCCGCGCGCCGAGCCGCCGGAGATGACGAGGCGGTCCAGGTAGAGCAGCTGCAACGCCACGAACGCGGCCAGGAACAACAGCAGCATCGGCAGCGGCAGCACCTGGGCGACGAGCCCCCGCATGGCCTCCGGGTCGCCGAAGGACTCCGCGAGCCGCAGGAGGACCAGGTTCGTCGCCGGCGCGTGCCGGACGTCCGCGACGACCAGTTGCGGCCACAGCCAGCTCTGCGCGCCGACCAGCCAGCTCAGCAGCCCGGCGCCGGCCAGCATCGGCAGGGCGGGCAGGAGCATGGTCGACCCGAACCCGCCACCGGCCTCCCAGCGTTCCCGCTGGCCCCGGAAGAACAGGGTGAACACCACGAGCGCGGGGATGCAGAGCCAGCCCGGTGGGATCAGCCCGACGAAGGTGCTGAGCTGGTCGGCCTCCCGGGCCCGGACGAAGTGGGCGATGGCCAGCGGACCGTCGCCGACGAAGAGCCAGGGCGCGAACGGCAGCAGGAGCAGCTCGCTGGCCCGGCCCAGTGGACGCAGGCCGCCGATGCCGAAGCCGGCCAGGGCGGCGACGCCCACCCCGACCACCGCCGGGATCAGCGGCGGCAGCCAGGTGTTGACCTGGACCTGGCCGGTGGAGACGCCGGAGGGCAGGGGCGCCGCCTCGGCAGGGAGCGCCCGCAGCCACGGCGCCAGCACGTAGGCGAGCACGCCGAGGAACGCCAGCAGCCCCACCGCCAGCAGGCCGAGCGCGACCGGGTTGCGCGCACCGGCCGGGACCCCCGTCGGAGCGCCCGCCGACATGCCCGTCGGAGTGCCCGTCGGAGCGCCCGCCGGCGTGCCCGTCGGGGCACCGGCCGGGCGGTCGCGCCACCCGGTGAAGGCGATCCTCGTCCGGGTGATCAGGAGCAGGACGACGGCGAGAATGCCGAGCACCGCCAGCAGGGCGAGCAGCAGCACGTTGCCCGCGGCGCCGACGCCGAACTGGAGCCAGGCCACGCTCTCCCGGACGATCCGCACCAGGGGGGCGACCTGGTCTTCCCGCCCGCCGAGGACGGGCCACTGGAGGGACCAGGACTGCACGGTCACCGCGACGACGGCCAGCCCGAGCACGCCGCCGACGGCCAGGACCGCCGGGCCGGAGCGGCCGCCGCCGGGGCCACGGCGCAGCGCGGCGAGGAAGACGGTGGCACCGACCGCGACCACCAGCCCGGCCGTCAGCAGCGCCACGGCGCGTACGGCGGTCAGCGTGGGCGCCTGCGTCCAGGCGTCCCGGTCGGCCTCGAACCGGTCCATCGTCCACGCCATTCCCACGGCGAGCGGGGCGTAGGCGGCCAGCGGCAGGGCCAGCAGCGCCCGGGTCACCAGGCGGGGCACCCGGCCGGCACGCTGTGCGGCGAGCGCGAGCAGCGGGGCGACGAGCAGCGCGAGCAGCAGCGGGACGAGGGCGAGGAGCAGCGCGCGGCCCAGGTCGCCGAGGAACCCCCGCTCGATCACCTGCGCGTAGTTGTCGCCGCCGGCGGACTCGGTCGGCCCGCCCAGCCCGTTGCCCCGCCGGAAGCTCTCCACCAGCGTGCTGACCGACGGGAGCACGTACGACCAGAGCAGGGCGACGGCCGCCGGCACGAGCAGCACCAGCCCGGTGACCACCTGGGCCGTCCGGCCGATCCCGACGCCCCCGGACGGCGCCGGGCCGGACGGGGCCGGGCCGGACGGGGCCGGAAAGGGCGGCGCGGGGTGGGCCTTGGGGTCGGGCACGGACGTGGGGTTGGTAGACACCGGCGGGATCCTCCGGTCGACAGTGGAACGGGGGGCGACTCAGGTTAGGCCACCCGACCGGCACCGCGTCCAGGTGCGGATCTGCACAGTCACGCCGGCCGGCGGCGCGCGCCGCACAGCGTCCACCCCAGCGGGGCGGGCGCTCAGCGCTCCAGGATCGCCGTCACGCCCTGGCCGCCGGCCGCGCAGATGGAGATCAGTCCCCGCCCGCTGCCCTTCTCGGCGAGCAGCTTCGCCAGGGTCGCCACGATCCGGCCGCCCGTCGCCGCGAACGGGTGCCCGGCGGCCAGCGACGAGCCGTTGACGTTCAGCTTCTCCCGGTCGATCGGGCCGAGGGGGGCGTCCAGCCCGAGCCGGTCCTTGCAGAACTCGGGCGACTCCCAGGCGGCCAGGGTGGCCAGCACCTGCGAGGCGAACGCCTCGTGGATCTCGTAGTAGTCGAAGTCCTGGAGCGTCAGCCCGGCCCGGGCCAGCATCCGGGGCACCGCGTAGGCGGGGGCCATCAGCAGCCCCTCGTCGCCGTGCACGAAGTCGACGGCGGCGGTCTCCGACCAGGAGAACCAGGCCAGCACGGGCAGGTGGTGCTCGCGGGCCCACTCCTCGCTGGCCAGCAGCACCGTGGAGGCGCCGTCGGTCAGCGGCGAGGAGTTGCCGGCCGTCATCGTCGCCCGCTCGGCGTCCGGGCCCTTCGCGCCGAAGACCGGCCGCAGCGACGCGAGCTTCTCCGGGCTGGTGTCCGCGCGCAGGTTCTGGTCGCGGGTGAGCCCGAGGTAGGGCGTCAGCAGGTCGTCGAAGAACCCCCGGTCGTACGCGGCGGCGAGCCGCTGGTGCGAGCGCAGCGCCAGCTCGTCCTGCGCCTGCCGGTCGACCTGCCAGCGCAGCGCCGTGCGGGCGGCGTGCTCCCCCATCGACAGCCCGGTGCGCGGCTCGGCGTTGCGCGGGATCTCCGGCCGGAACGGCTGGGTCGGGCGCAGCTTCGCGGCGATCCTCAGCCGCTCGCCGAGGGTGCGGGCGCTGTTGAGCCTGAGCAGCGTGCGGCGCATGTCCTCGTTGACGGCGAGCGGGGCGTCGGAGGTGGTGTCCACGCCGCCGGCGATGCCGACGTCGATCTGCCCGAGGGCGATCTTGTTGGCGACCAGGATGGCGGCCTCCAGCCCGGTGCCGCAGGCCTGCTGGATGTCGTACGCGGGGGTGTGCGGGTCGAGCTTCGAGCCGAGCACCACCTCGCGGGTCAGGTTGAAGTCCTTGGCGTGCTTGAGCACCGCGCCGGCGACCACCTCGCCGACCCGCTGGCCGGCCAGGCCGAACCGGGCGACCAGCCCGTCCAGCGCCGCGCCCAGCATGTCCGCGTTGGACGCGCTCGCGTACCGCGAGTTGGACCGGGCGAAGGGGATGCGGTTGCCGCCGATGACCGCCACCCGCCGGATGCTCTGCACGATCCCGCCTCCTCGAAGGGCTTGCCCTCAACCTACTCGCCAGTAGGCTACGCCTATGACCGACAGGTACGCGAGCTTCGTCCGATCGGGGGCCGGTCGCGCGCTGGTCAAGCGCCTCGGGCTGCCCGACCCGCCGCGACTGCGCCGGCACACCCCCGGCGACCCCCTCGCCCCCGGGCCCGTCCTGCTCGGTGCCGCGACCGGGGGTCGGCTCGCCGAGCAGGTCGGCAGGATCCTGACCGCCGCCGGGGTCGCGCTGCGCGACCCCGCCGCCGTGGAGCCCACCGAGCGCTTCGCCGCCCTGGTCTTCGACGCGACGGGCATCACCGACTCCACCGAGCTGCGCCAGCTGTACGACTTCTTCCACCCGCACGCCCGCTCGGTGCTGCCCAGCGGTCGGGTGGTCGTGCTCGGCACCCCGCCCGCCGAGGGCGGCTCGGCCCGGGAGGCCACCGCCCAGCGGGCCCTGGAGGGGCTGACCCGCAGCATCGGCAAGGAGTTCGGCCGCGGTGTCACCGCCCAACTCGTGTACGTCACGAAGGAGGCCGATGCCGGCACGTCGACCGGCGTGGAGGCCACCCTCCGGTTCCTGCTCTCCGGCCGGTCCGCGTACGTCTCCGGGCAGGTGATCCGGGTCGGCGCCGGCACGGCCGAGCCGCCGGCCGACTGGGACCGCCCGCTGGACGGGCAGGTCGTCCTGGTCACCGGGGCGGCCCGGGGCATCGGCGCGGCGCTGGCCCGGGTGCTGGCCCGCGACGGCGCGCGCGTCGTCGCGCTGGACATCCCGGCGGCCGGGGATGCGCTGGCGGCGGTCGCCAACGAGATCGGCGGGACGGCCGTCCAGCTCGACCTCACCGCTCCCGACGCCCCGACCCGGCTCGCGGAGCACCTCGCCGGCCGGCACGGGCGGGTCGACGTGGTCGTGCACAACGCCGGCATCACCCGGGACAAGACCCTCGGCCGGATGGACGCCGACCGCTGGGACTCCGTGCTCGACGTCAACCTCTCCAGCCAGGAGCGGATCAACGACGTGCTGCTGGAACGGGAGCTGATCCCGGCCGGCGGCCGGATCGTCTCCGTCTCCTCCATCGCCGGCATCGCCGGCAACCGGGGCCAGACCAACTACGCCACCAGCAAGGCGGGCGTGATCGGGCTGGTCGACTCGCTCGCCCCCACCCTGCGCGAACGGCAGATCAGCGTGAACGCCGTCGCCCCCGGGTTCATCGAGACCCGGCTGACCGCGCGCATCCCGCTGATGCTGCGCGAGGCGGGCCGGCGAATGAACAGCATGTCCCAGGGCGGGCTGCCAGTGGACGTCGCCGAGACCATCGGCTGGCTGGCGTGGCCGGCCTCCGGCGCGGTCAGCGGCAACGTCGTCCGGGTCTGCGGCCAGAGCCTGCTGGGGGCGTGATGGCCGCGCGGAGGGGACCGGCGGAGGGCCCGTCCGACGACCTGTCGGTGCACGAGCTGATCGACGGCCCCACGGAGCGGCTGTCGGCGGAGGCGCTGGCCGCGATCCGCCGGCCGGGGCCGGCCGACCACGACCTGAGCCTGGCGGAGACGCACGACCTCTCCGGGCACGCCTCCTCCGTGGAGGCGACGCAGGACCTGGCCGGGCACGCCGGGGCGGTCGCCCGGGAGCGCGTCGAGCTGGCCCGGATGCCGGCGGCCGGGCCGCTCTACCGGCGGGCGCTGCTCGGCGCGCTGCCCGGCCTCGGCGGGCGGCCGGCGGCGGCCGGCGCCCCGGCGGTCGAGCTGGCCGTCGGCGGGATCGCCGTCGACCGGGCGCACCTGGCGGACTACGACCGGGTCTGCGGGTTCCGGCTGACCGACCGGCTGCCCGCCACGTTCCCGCACGTCATGGGCTTCCCGCTGGCCCTGCGCCTGATGACCGCGCCGGGGTTCCCGATCCCGCTGACCGGCGTGGTGCACGTGGGCAACCGGATCACCCTGCACCGCCCGGTCACGGCCGACGAGACCCTCGACTTCACCACGTACGCGGAGAACCTGCGTCCGCACGACCGGGGGCGGCAGGTCGACGTGGTGCTGGTCGGCTCGGTCGGCGGGGAGGAGGTCTGGCGCGGCGTCTCGACGTACCTCGGCCGGGAGCACAGGCCCGGCGGCGGCCGCGACCGGGGCGAGCGATCCCCGGCGCCGGCCGGCTCGGCCCACTGGCGGGTCGAGCCCCGCGTCGGTACGCACTACGCGCGGGTCTCCGGCGACCACAACCCGATCCACACCTCCCGACTGGGGGCCCGGCTGTTCGGCTTCCCCCGGCCCATCGCGCACGGGATGTGGAGCAAGGCGCGGTGCCTGGCCGCGCTGGAGAACCGGCTGCCGGACGCCTACACCGTCGAGGTGGCGTTCAAGCTGCCGGTGCCGCTGCCGAGCACGGTGAGCTTCGGCCTGCTGCCGGGCGGCGGGTTCGCCCTGCACGACCTGCGCGGTCGCCCGCACCTGGTGGGTCTCGTGCGCTGACCGCCCCTGCCGACCCCCGGCCGCGCCCCACCCGCGCCGCCGGGGGTTGGCAGGGGCGATCGCATGCGCTAGGTTGTTCTCACATCGAGATGTTCTCAAGATGAGAGGGACGCCGTGGACGAGCAGGACTTCCTGGCCGCGTACGCCCCCCGGGCCTATCCGGCGGTCGCGGTCACCGTCGACGTGGTGGCGCTGACCATCCGCGACGGCGCGCTCCACCTGCTGCTCATCCGGCGCGGTGAGCCGCCCTTCGCGGGGCACTGGGCGCTGCCCGGCGGCTTCGTCCGCCCCGACGAGGACCTGACCGCCGGCGCCCGGCGGGAGCTGGCCGAGGAGACCGGGCTCGGCGGCGAGGGGCTGCGTCGCGTACACCTGGAGCAGTTGGCCAGCTACGGCGGCGTCGACCGTGACCCGCGGATGCGCGTCGTCTCGGTCGCCCACCTCGCGTTCGCGCCCGACCTGCCGGACGCGGCCGCCGGCACCGACGCCGACGAGGCGGCCTGGCTGCCGGTGACCGCCCTGAGCAGCCGGCAGCTCGCCTTCGACCACGACCGGATCATCGCCGACGGGCTGGAGCGGGCCCGGTCCAAGCTGGAATACACCCCGCTCGCCACCCGCTTCCTCGCCCCCGAGTTCACCATCAGCGAGCTGCGCGCCGTCTACGAGACGGTCTGGGGGCACCCGCTGCACGCCGGCAACTTCCACCGCAAGGTGCTCTCGGTGCCGGGCTTCGTGGAGAGCACCGGCGCCAGCACCGAGCGCGGCGGGGCCCGGGGCGGCCCCCGCGCCAAGCTCTACCGGGCCGGCGACGCCCGGCTGCTGCACCCGGCGCTGCTGCGCCCCGCCCGGGAGGAGGCGGTGCGGTGAGGACCGCCGAGGCGATCCGCCTGGTCGCGGCGGCCCGCACCGACGCCGACCTGTTCGGCGCCGACGAGCCGGCCCGGCGCTACCGCGAGCTGGTCGCGGCCCTGCACCCCGACCGCGTGCCCGCCGACTCGGCCGTACGCGCCGAGGCCACCGACGCGTTCGTCCGGGTCACCACCCGCTGGCGGGCCCGGCGGGTCACCGTCCTCGGCGGCTACCGCCTCGGCGCGCCGGCGCACTCCGGCGACCTGGCCGACCTCTACGACGTCGGGGCGGACAGGCTGCTCAAGCTGCCCCGTCGGCCCACCGACAACGACCTGATGGCGCGGGAGGCGCACGCCCTGCGCGCCCTCGCCGAACGCGGCGACCCGCGCTACCTGCCCTACGTGCCCCGGCTGGTGGAGGAGTTCCGGCACCGGGACCCCGACACCGGCGCCGAGCGGCGGATCACCGTGCTCGCCACCGCGCCCGGCCTGCACGACCTCACCGAGGTGCGGCGCGCGTACCCGGACGGGCTGGACGCCCGGGACGCGGCCTGGATGTGGCGGCGGTTGCTGGTCGCGCTCGGCCTGGCCCACCGGGCGGGCGTGGTGCACGGGGCGGTGCTGCCGCCGCACGTGCTGATCGAGCCCGACGGGCACGGCGTGGTGCTGGTGGACTGGTGCTTCTCCGTCGTCGACGGCGGTGCCGTCCCGGCGCTCGTGCCCGGCCACGAGGACTGGTATCCGGCCGAGGTCGTCGCGAAGCGCCCGTGCGGGCCGGGCACCGACATCGCGATGGCCACCCGCTGCATGACCTGGCTGATGGGCCCGCGCGCGCCGCGCGAGCTGCTCGCCTTCGCCCAGGGCTGCCTGCGGCCCGCCCTGAACGCCCGGCCCGGCGACGCCTGGCGCCTGCTCCGCGAACTCGACGAGGTGCTGGACCGGCTCTACGGGCCGCGCACCTTCCGACCCTTCACCCTGAACCCCTGAGGAGGCTGCCATGGGCAGTGGAATCTGGTCCACCGACGTGTACGACGCCGCCGACCGCTACCGCCGGGCCACCGGCAAGAGCGCGTTCTCCTACAGCGACAGCGGGGCGCGCACGGTGCACCCCGCGCTCGACCCCCGCGACGCGACGCGGGAGAGCCGCGACTCCGCCGAGCACCCGCAGTCGACCGCCATCGCCGTGCTGTTCGACGTGACCGGCTCGATGGGTCACGTGCCCCGTACGCTCCAGGCCAAGCTGCCGCAACTGCTCGGGCTGCTCCAGCGGCAGGGCTACGCCCGCGACCCGCAGATCATGTTCGGCGCGATCGGCGACGCCACCTGCGACCGGGTGCCGTTGCAGGTCGGGCAGTTCGAGTCCGACAACCGGATGGACGACGACCTCGGCCGGATCGTGCTGGAGGGTGGCGGCGGCGGGCAGATGACGGAGTCGTACGAGCTGGCCATGTACTTCATGGCCCGACACACGGTCACCGACTGCTGGGAGAAGCGCGGCCGACGCGGCTACCTGTTCATCATCGGCGACGAGCTGGCGTACCCCCGGGTGAAGGCTCGGGAGGTGGCCCGCCTGATCGGCGACGACCTGGCCGAGGACGTGCCGCTGCGGCAGGTCGTCGACGAGGTGACCCGCCGGTGGGACACCTACTACCTGCTACCCGCCGGCAGCCACTACTCCGGCAACGCCAAGGTGCTCGACTTCTGGCGCGACCTGCTCGGGCAGAACGCCGTCGTGCTGGACGACCTCGACGCGGTCTGCGAGACCATCGCGCTCACCATCGGGCTCGGCGAGCAGGCCATCGACCTGGACGAGGGCCTGCGCGACCTCGACCGGGCCGGTTCGGGCGCCACCGGGACGGTGTCGAAGGCGCTGGCCCGGCTCGGCCGGGGGCGGCGCGCCGAGGTGTCGGCGCTGCCGGCCTTCCGGAACACCGACGGCGGGGTCACCCGGCTGTGAGACACGTGACGGTGGTCGACCTCGGCTACGGCGACGCCGGCAAGGGCACGGTCGTGGACTGGCTCTGCGCCACCCGGCCCGTGCACACCGTGGTCCGCTTCAACGGGGGCGCGCAGGCGGCGCACAACGTGGTGCTGCGCGACGGGCGGCACCACACCTTCGCCCAGTTCGGCGCGGGCACCTTCCACCCCGGGGTGCGTACGCACCTGTCCCGGCACGTGGTGGTGGACCCGCTGGCGCTGGCCGCCGAGGCCGACCACCTCGCCTCGGTCGGGGTGCCCGACGCGCTCGACCGGCTGACCGTGGACGGGGAGGCGCTGCTCGCCACCCCGTACCACCGGGCCGCCAACCGGGCCCGGGAGATCGCCCGGGGAGCCGACCGGCACGGCTCCTGCGGGCTGGGGGTGGGCGAGGCCGTCGCGTACGGTCTCGCCCACCCCGACGAGGCGCCCCGGGTGGCCGACTGCCGCACCCCGGCGCTGCTGCGCCGCCGGCTGACCGCCCTGCGGGACCGGCTGACCGCCGAGCTGGGGCCGCTGGACGCGCCGCCCGTCGAGGACTGCCTGCCCGCGTTCACCGGGTTCGCCGGGCGGGTGGCGGTCGTGGACCGGGGCTGGCTGGCCGGGGCGCTGCGCGCCGGGACGTGCGTCTTCGAGGGCGCGCAGGGGGTGCTGCTCGACGAGTGGCACGGCTTCCACCCGTACACGACGTGGAGCACCACCACGTTCGCCAACGCCGACAGCCTGCTCGCCGAGGCGGGCCAGGCGGGCACGGCGACGCGGCTCGGGGTGCTGCGCGTGACCACCACCCGGCACGGGCCGGGGCCGCTGGTGACCGAGGACCCGACCCTGCCGCTGACCGACCCGCACAACCCGACGAACCCGTGGCAGGGCCGGTTCCGGTTCGGCCACTTCGACGCGGTCGCCCACCGGTACGCCCTCGCCGCGGCCGGGGGCGTCGACGGCCTGGCGTTGACCCACCTCGACCTCGCCGGCCCGGGGCTGCGGATCTGCCGCCGCTACGACTGGACCGACCGGCTCACCCCGGGCCCGCCCGGCGACCTGGACCGGCAGGCCACGCTCACCGCCCGCCTGCTGCGCTCCCGCCCGGTGTACGACGACCCGCCCGTCGACTGGCCGTCGGCGGTGGCCCGGGAACTGGCCGCCCCGGTGGTGCTCACCTCGCACGGCCCCACCGCCGGGGACAAGGTCCCGCACGGCCCGCTGCTCGCCCCGCCGGCCCTGGTCACCACCGCCTGACGCGGTGACCGCGGGCCGGCGGCGGGTGAGCGTGCCGCCGCTCGCGGATCCTGAATGCGTCGCCGAGCAGGGTGATCCGGCGACTCGGTCACCCGGCGCACCGTGCCCGGCCAGCATGGGGGCATGGAGTCCGCGCTCGACCTGCTCCGGCAGCTGGTCAACTCCCCGTGGGTGTACCTGCTGCTGTTCGGGCTCACCGCGGTCGACGCGTTCTTCCCGGCGGTGCCCGGCGAGACCGCCGTGATCACCGCCGCCGTACTCGCCACCGACGGCAGCCCCAACCTGGTGGCGGTGATCGTCGCCGCCGCGTTCGGCGCCTGCGTCGGCGACCACATCTCGTACGCCATCGGGCGCGGCGGCGGCGCGCACCGGCTCGCCCGGTTTCCCGAGGACAGCCGGCGGCGGGCCGGTTCGGAGTGGGCCCGCCGGGCGGTGCACCGGCGCGGCGGGCTGATCCTCACCACCGCCCGGTACGTCCCCGGCGGTCGCACGGCGGTGACCCTCACCATGGGCGCGGTCCGCTACCCGCTCCGCTCGTTCCTGCTGTTCGACTCGATCGCGGCGGTGAGCTGGGCGCTCTACTCCGCCCTGCTCGGCTACTTCGGCGGGCTGGCCTTCGAACGCGACCCGGTCCGAGGCATCCTGGCCGCGGTGGGCATGTCGGTGGCGGTCACGCTGGTGCTGGAGTCCGTCCGCTGGCTGCGCCACCGCGCCCACCGCCGCACCTTCCACTGAACGGGCACCGGAACGACCGGACGCCGTGGCCGGACAGACGACGCCGTGGCGAGGCGGGCGCCGACGACTCGTGGCGGGGCCGTCAGAGGAGGTCGGCGTCGTGGACCAGGATCGCCAGCTGCACCCGGTTGGCGAGCTGGAGCTTCGCGAGGGCCCTGCTCACGTGCGTCTTGACCGTCGCCTCGCTCATCGTCAGCCGGCGGGCGATGTCGGCGTTGCCCAACCCCCGGCCCACCTCCCGGACGATCTCCAACTCCCGGTCCGTGAGGTGGCCGAGCCGCTGCCGTGCGGCGTCCCGCCGGGCCGGGCCGCGCTCGGCGAAGGAGTCGATCAGCCGCCGGGTGACCGTCGGGGCCAGCATGGCGTTTCCGGCGGCCACGGTCCGCACGGCGGCGGCGAGTTCCCGGGGCGGCGTGTCCTTCAGCAGGAAGCCGACCGCGCCCGCCCGCAGCGCCCGGTGCACGTACTCGTCTCGGTCGAAGGTGGTCAGCATGACGACCTTCGCCCCGGTGGCGACCACCTGCGGGGCGGCGGTCAGCCCGTCGGTGCCCGGCATCCGGACGTCCAGCAGCACCACGTCGGGACGCAACCGGCGGGTCTCGGCCAGCGCCGCCGCGCCGTCGGCCGCCTCGCCGACCACGGTGAGGTCGGGTGCCGCCTCCAGGATCAGCCGCAGCCCGGCACGGACCAGCTGCTCGTCGTCGACCACCAGGACCCGGATCATGTCGCCTCCTCCACCGGGATCAACGCCCGGACCAGGAAGCCGCCGTCGCGGGGGCCGACCTCCAGCCGCCCACCCAGCAGTTCCACCCGCTCCCGGAGGCCGATCAGCCCGAGTCCCGCTCCCGGCAGGGCCGCACCGCCCGCCGGCCGATCGTCCGCACCCGGCCGGGCTGGGCCGCCCGCCGACGGGCCGGTGCGGACGCTGATCTCCAACCCGCCCGGGAGGTACCGCAGCCGGACGGTGGTGTCCGCGCCCGGCGCGTGCTTGCGGACGTTCGTCAGCGCCTCCTGGACCACCCGGTACACGGTCCGGCCGACGGTCGCGGAAACGGGCCGGGGCGTCCCCTCGTCGTGCCGGTCGACCCGCAGCCCGGCGGCGCGGGACTCCCGGACCAGGTCGTCGACGCCGGCCAGCCCGGCGGTGGTGCTGGTGGCCGGCTCGCCGGCGGGCGCGGGCTGGCGCAGCACGCCGAGCACCTCCCGCAGGTCGGTGAGAGCCTGCCGTCCGGTGGACCGGATCAGGGTCGCGGTGTCGACGGTCGCCGGATCGGTGGCGGTGACCTCCAGCGCTCCGGCGTGCACCACCATCAGCGACACCCGGTGCGCCACCACGTCGTGCATCTCCCGAGCGATCCGGGCCCGCTCCTCGGCCCGGACGCGCTCCGCCCGCGCCTCCTGCTCGCGCTCCAGCCGCTCGGCCCGGTCCCGCAGGGCGGCCAGGGTGTCCCGGCGGGCCCGGACCCAGAGCCCGACGACCAGCGGGAACAGCACCGTCCACGCGAACATCGCCAGCGCGTTGGCGGGCGTGGCGGTGGTCAGCCGCCGCTCGCCACCCACCACGACGCCGATCACCACGCCCGCCACCGCGACCAGGGCGGCGCCGGTGAGGAAGCCGGCGAGCCGCCGCCGGTCCCGCAGCCGGAGTCCGGCCTGCCAGGACGCGACGGCCACCGCCGGCCAGGCCGCCAGGAGCAGCCACGTGACGGCGGCCGTCACGAACAGCGGCCAGCGCCGTACGCGTACCGTCGCGGCGGCCCAGCCCGCGAGGACGGCGACGGCGAGGACCAGCACCCGGGGCAGCGGCGAGCGCACCCCGAGCGAGCCGGTCGCCGCCCCCCAGACCCCCGCCGCGACGACGACGGCGAGCAGCACGGGGGCGTACCGCTCGGCGGTGCGCCGGAACGCGACGGCTCGGGAGGTCACGCCCCGAGCCTAGGCCGGGCGGAGGCCGTTGCCGTCCGCCCGCCTCCGGTGTGCGCGCGGCCCGTGCTTCGCTCCGGCACCGCCGTGGCTGGCCGCGGCGCGCAACCCCTGGCGCCGGTCCGCGCCCGACCCTGAAAGCCGGTCGTGCCCGACCCGGATCCCTCTCCGGGTCGGGCACGACTTAAGTCGCAGGCACCGGGTGACCACCGGGCGATGGCAGGGCCGTCGGGCGGCACCAGCATCGAGATCATGGATTCGGTGCTCGACCTGCTCCACCAGACGATGTCCTCGCCCTGGGTCTACCTGGCGCTCTTCGCGATCGCGGTGATCGACGGCTTCTTCCCGGCGGTGCCCAGCGAGACGGCGGTGATCACCGCCGGCGTGTTCGCGGCGACCGGGCAACCCGACCTGATGGCGGTGATCGCGGTCGCGGCGGCCGGCGCGCTGGTCGGCGACCACGTGTCGTACGCCATCGGCCGGCACGGCGGCGGACGCCTCCTCGCCCGCCTGCCCGACGGCGGCCGACGACGGGCCGCCTACGAGTGGGCGCGGCGCGGGATCGCCGTGCGGGGCGGGCTGATCCTCACCGTCGCCCGGTACGTCCCCGGTGGCCGGACCGCCGTCACGATGACCATGGGGGCGACGCGCTTCCCCCGGCGGCGCTTCCTCGCCTTCGACGCGCTCGCCGCCGGCTCGTGGGGGGTCTACTCGGCGCTGGTCGGTTACCTCGGCGGGCTCGCCTTCGAGCAGGACCCGATCCGCGGGCTGCTGCTCGGGCTCGGTCTCGCGCTGACGGTGACCCTGCTGGTGGAGGCGACCCGCTGGCTCCTGAACCGTCGCCGGGCGGCCGTCGGCGCGCCCGCCCGGGAGCCGGCGGAGCTGCGACGGTGACCCACCGGCGGCCCCGGCTGCCGACGCCGGCCGGGCCTCGGCGCCATCGCCGCCGGCCGGGTGTCGGCGTCATCGCCGGCGGCGGCGTCGGCGAGACGCAGCACCAGCCGGGCATGGGGACCACGCGCGGGCGGCGGGCCGGCCGGCCTTCCCGGGCGGGAGGTCAGGCGGTGGGCGGCCGCCAGGTGGCGCCGTGCAGGAGTTGGCCGGCGCCGAGCCACGCGACGTTCATCATCCGCGTCGCGGTCTTCTCCGGGTCCGCCTCCGGGTGGTCGGCGAGCCAGTCGGCCAGCGACTCGGTCGCCCCCACCAGGGCGTACGCGACGACCTCCAGGTCGGTGTCGCCCACCTCGCGCCCCTCGGCGCGCAGCGCGTGGCCGAGCATCCCGGCGACCACCTCGACCAGCCGGGCGCGCATGCCCGCCAGCTCGCCGGCGAACGGCTGCTCGCCCCGGGCCTGCCGGTAGAGCACCGCCCAGCCGTCCCGGTGCGCCCCGACGAAACCGAAGAACGCCCGCAGCCCGCGCCAGAGCCGCTCGTCGGCCGACAGTTCGGGGGCGGCCGCCCCGGCGATGGCCTGCATCATCCGGGCGCCCTCCCGGTGCAGGCAGGCGACGAAGAGCTCCTCCTTGGTGCCGAGGTAGGCGTAGACCATCGGTTTGGAGATGCCGGCGTCCTCGGCGATCTCGTCCATGCTGGCCGCGTGGAACCCCCGGCGGGAGAACACTTTCACGGCCGCGTCGAGCATCTGCTGCTCGCGTACGGCACGTGGGAGGCGCTTGAAGGTGGGTGGGGTGGACACCCTTGCGAGCATACCTACTCGTGCGTAGGGTTACGCACGAGTAGCCAAACCCCGGAAGGTGCAGACCCATGACTGACTTCGACCCGGCCAACTTCGCGAACGTCGGCCCCAAGGAGTTCGCCCAGCTGGTCAAGTCCACCCCGGACGACAAGATCGCCGAGGTCATGTCCGGCGACCTGCGCGGCAAGATCCTGGGCGAGGTCTTCGGCCGGATGCCGCAGCTCTTCCGCGCCGACCGGGCGGGCTCGACCAACGCGGTCATCCACTGGAACATCACCGGCCGTCCCGACGGTGGCACCGACACCTACGAGGTCGTCATCGCCGACGGCGCGTGCACGGTCAACGAGACCGCGCAGCACGACCCGAAGCTGAGCCTCACCATGGGCCCGGTCGAGTTCCTGAAGATCGTCTCCGGTGGGGCCAACCCCGTCATGATGTTCATGACCGGCAAGCTCAAGGCCAAGGGCGACCTGGGCCTGGCCGCCAACATCGCCAACCTGTTCGACATCCCCAAGGCCTGACATGGCCGAGTTCTCGCTCGACCTGAACGAGGAACAGCGGGATCTGCGCGACTGGGTGCACGGCTTCGCCGCCGAGGTCGTGCGCCCGGCCGCGGCCGAGTGGGACGCCCGGGAGGAGACTCCCTGGCCGATCATCCAGGAGGCGGCGAAGGTCGGCCTGTACGGCTTCGAGTTCCTCGCCACCTGCTGGGCCGACCCCACCGGCCTCTCCCTCCCGATCGCCAGCGAGGAACTCTTCTGGGGTGACGCCGGCATCGGGCTGGGCATCTTCGGCACCTCCCTCGCGGTGGCCGCCATCTACGGCACCGGCACCCCGGACCAGATGGTCGAGTGGGTGCCGCAGTGCTTCGGCACCGTCGACGAGCCCGCCGTCGCCGCGTTCTGCACCACCGAGCCCGAGGCCGGCTCCGACGTCGGCGCGATGCGCACCCGGGCGGTCTACGACGAGGCCACCGACGAGTGGGTGCTGAGCGGGCAGAAGGCGTACGCCACCAACGGCGGCATCGCCGGGGTGCACGTCGTCACCGCCTCGATCGACCCGACGCTCGGTTCCCGGGGGCAGGCGGCGTTCGTCGTACCGCCGGGCACCGCCGGGCTGACCGCGACCCGCAAGCTGCGCAAGCTGGGCCTGCGCGCGTCGCACACCGCCGACGTCTTCCTCGACGACGTACGCGTGCCGGGGCGCTGCCTGCTCGGCGGCCGCGACGCGCTGCGCGAGCGGCTCGACCGGGCCCGCTCCGGCCGGCGCGCCTCCGGCCAGGCGGCGATGCGCACCTTCGAGCTGTCCCGGCCCACGGTCGGCGCGCAGGCGCTGGGCGTGGCCCGGGCCGCCTACGAGTACGCGCTGGACTACGCGAAGGACCGGGTCCAGTTCGGCCGGCCCATCATCGAGAACCAGGCGGTCGCGTTCGCGCTGGCCGACATGAGGACGGAGATCGACGCGGCCCGGCTGCTGGTCTGGCGGGCCTCCTGGATGGGCCGCAACAACCGGCCCTTCACGGCGGGCGAGGGCTCGATGTCCAAGCTGAAGGCCGGCGAGGTGGCCGTCTCCGTCACCGAGAAGGCCGTGCAACTGCTCGGCGGAGCCGGGTTCCTGCGGGACCACCCGGTCGAGCGCTGGTACCGGGACGCCAAGATCTACACCATCTTCGAGGGCACCTCGGAGATCCAGCGCCTGGTCATCTCCCGGGCCGTCTCCGGCGTCCAGATCCGCTGATTCGAGGACCCTCCGCGCCCGGGCGACGCGGGCGGCGCTCGGCGTGCAGCCCGGGACCGGGTCGGCGTGCTCTGCCGCAACCACCACGGGCTGATCGAGACGATCGTCGCCGCCACCCTGCTCGGCAGGGTCGGTCGGCGTCGGGCGCTCCCGCCCGCTCGGCCGTTTCCGGTTCGCACCGCCGCCACCGGCCTCTAGGCTGACAGCACCATGATCAGCTCCGGACCCCGCCGCCGTGCGCCACTGCTGCTGGTCGAGGCGGCGACGCTGCTCTCCGGCATCGGCAACGGGGTGTCCACCGTGGCACTGCCGTGGCTGGTGCTGGAGCGCACCGGCAGCGCCACCGCGGCCGGCCTGGTCGCGGCGGCCACCGCGCTGCCGCTGCTGCTGTCGAGCCTCGTCTCCGGCACCGTCGTGGACCTGCTGGGCCGGCGGCGTACGGCCCTGGTCTCCGACGCGCTCTCCGCCGTCTCGGTCGCCGCGATCCCGGTGGTGGACGCCCTGCTCGGGTTGAACGTCGGCTGGATCGTGGCGCTGGCCGCGCTCGGGGCCGTCTTCGACCCGGCCGGGCTGACCGCCCGCGAGACGCTGCTGCCGGCCGCCGCGCAGGCCGCCGGGTGGCGGATCGAACGGGCCAACGGGGTACACGAGGCGGTCTGGGGCCTCGCCTTCCTGATCGGTCCCGGCGTCGGTGGCGTGCTCATCGCCGCGATCGGGCCCGGTCCGACGCTCTGGGTCACCGCCGCCGGATTCGCGCTGGCCGTCGGGCTGATCGCCGCCGTCCGGCTGCCCGGAGCCGGCCGCCCGGAGCGGCCCCCGGCCGGCCTGTGGGCCGGCACCGCCGAGGGGCTGCGGTTCGTCTGGCGGGACCGGCTGCTGCGGACCATCGCACTGATCACGATGGTGCTGGTCGCGCTCTACCTGCCGGTCGAGGGCGTGCTGCTGCCGGCGTGGTTCGTCGCCCAGGGCGAGCCGGCCCGGCTCGGCGCGATCCTGATGGCGATGAGCGCCGGAGCGGTGGTCGGGGCGCTCGCCTCCGGCACGGCGGGACGGCGCATCCGGCGGCGCACCCTCATGGTGATCGCCCTCGTCGTCACCGGGGTGGCCCTGGTCGGGCTGGCCACCCTGCCGCCGTACCCGGCCATGCTCGGCTTCGCCGCCGCGATCGGGCTCGCGTACGGGCCGGTCAACCCGCTGGCCAACTATGCCATGCAGACCCGCACCCCAGAGCGGCTGCGCGGCCGGGTGGTCGGGGTGATGACCTCCTTCACGTACGCCGCTGGCCCGGCGGGCTACCTGGCCGCCGGGCCGTTGGTGGAGTGGCTCGGGCTGCGCCCGGCCTTCCTGCTGCTCGCCGGGGCGCTGCTGGTGGCGGCGCTGGTCGCCGCGCCGCTGCCGGTGCTGCGGGCGCTGGACGAGCCGCCCCGCCACCCGCCCGCACCGGCCGGCGGCACGTCGGGCCGGGTCGAGGGCCCCCTCCCGCTCGGCGACCAATGGGCGCCCTCGGCGCACCGGGAGCCGCCGGATCAGGGGTAGAGCGTGAATCCGGGCGTGGTGGCGATGGCGGTCAACTGCGCCATGGTGACCACCGGCGGCGGCGCGGGCTCCAGCGACCGAGGACCGTCCTTGATTTTCATGATCATCGGGAAGTTGTCCGCCGACACCGTCACGGTCGTACCGTCCGTCCGTTCCACCCGCACCGTGCGCCGCTCCGACCCCTTGTGGGTCGGGTTCGGCAGAATGCTGGCGGCGAGCAGACTCCCGTCCGGGAGGCGGCGCTCTTCGCAGCTGCCGTGGACCGTCGCGGGGCCACATCCGTCGTGATCGTCGACAGCCCTCAGCGAGAGCATCACCTCCAACCACTCCACCATGGAGCCGTTGGTGACCTGGACGCGGACCGAGTAGGGCGCGCCGCTCCGCCGGTGCCGGAACTGGATCTGGTCGCAGCCGGGCAGCGCCGGCTCAATCTTCAGCCCCGCCGGCAGGTGGTGGTCGAGGGCCGCGCGCAACACACCGGTCAGCCGCGCCACGCCGTCCTCGGGGCGCTCGGTCAGCAGGGCGCGCACGGTCTCGTACTCCGACCCGGGCGGCAGCGGGCCGTCGGACGGCGGGTTCGGACAGAACGACGAGCCGGCGGACGGCGAGCCGCCCACGCCGAGCAGCGGGCGATCGTCGGAGCCGACGACCAGCGTGGGCGTCAGCGCGAGCACGACGACGGCCACCCCCGCGCCCGCCAGCGTCCACGCCCGGTGGCGACGGCGCTGCCGGTCGTCGCCGATGAGCCGGTCCACGTCGATCCGGGTCGGTGGCGATTCGGCGACGGCCGAGTGCAACTGCCGGGAGAGCTCATCCATCGGTGCCTACCTCCTGTGCTCGGGCCGACGCGCCGACGAGGCGGCCTCGCAGCGTCTCGATCGCGCGCGCCGACTGGCTCTTGACGGTGCCGGTGGTGCAGCCGAGCTCCCGGGCGGTCTCCTCGACGGACAGGTCGCAGAAGTAGCGCAGCACCAGGACCGCGCGACGGCGCGGCGGCAACTCGGCCAGGAGGGCGAGGATGGTCAGCCGGTCCGCGGCGCCTTCGGTCGCGGACCGCGCGGGGGCGTCCGGGACATCGGCCCAGGCGGCCTCGCGCCGCCACGGCCGGCGCCGCTCGTCCAGCCAGGCCCGCAGCAGGGTACGCCGGACGTAGGCGTCCGGATTCTCCATGGCGGACACCCGTCGCCAGTGCCGCAGCAGCTTGACCAGCGCCGTCGACACCAGGTCGTCGGCCGTGTGCCAGTCGCCGCAGAGCAGGTACGCCGTGCGGCGCAGCGGCTCCAGCCGGGCCGTCACGTACTCGCGGTAGCCCTCGATGTCGGCAGGCAATCCCGCCACCTCCTCGCCTCACCGCTCAAACGGAGGCGACGGCGGCGGGGGTTGCCCGGTCAGCCCGGAATCGTGATCCGGCCCTCGACGGCGGCGGCGGCGATGTCGGTGCGGTGGTGCGAGCCGGCCAGCTCCACGCCGGCCACCAGCGCGTACGCGGCGTCCCGGGCGGCGGCCAGGTCGGCGCCGGTGGCGGTGGCGCAGAGCACCCGGCCACCGGAGGAGAGCAGCGCCCCGTCGGCGTCCCGGCGGGTGCCCGCGTGGATGACGCCCGGGCACTCGGCCCCGGAGATCACGTCACCGGTACGCGGGGCGGCCGGGTAGCCCTCGGCGGCGACCACGACCGTGACGGCGGCCCCGTCGCGCCACCGCAGCGGCGGGTGCCCGGCCAGCGTGCCGGTGGCGGCGGCGTGCAGCAGCCCGGCGAGCGGGGTCTCCAGCAGCGCGAGCACCACCTGCGTCTCCGGGTCGCCGAAGCGGGCGTTGAACTCGATCACCCGGGGGCCGTCGGCGGTGATCGCCAGCCCGACGTAGAGCAGGCCCGCGAACGGGGTGCCCCGGCGGGCCATCTCGGCCAGGGTCGGGTGGACGACGTCGCGCATGACCTCGTCGACCAGGCCGGGCGGCGCCCAGGGCAGCGGCGCGTACGCCCCCATGCCGCCGGTGTTCGGGCCGGTGTCGCCGTCGCCGACCCGCTTGAAGTCCTGCGCCGGCAACAGCGGCACCGCCGCCTCGCCGTCGGTGACCACGAAGAGGGAGACCTCCGGGCCGGCCAGGTATTCCTCCACGACGACCCGCCCGCACTCCTCGGCGTGCCGGAGCGCGGCGGCGCGGTCGTCGGTCACCACGACGCCCTTGCCGGCGGCGAGCCCGTCGTTCTTCACCACGTACGGCGCGCCGAACTCGTCCAGCGCCCTCGCCGTGCTCTCCGCGTCCGTGCAGGTGTACGCGCGGGCGGTCGGCACGCCGGCGGCGGTCATCACGTCCTTGGCGAACGTCTTCGAGCCCTCCAGCCGGGCGGCCTCGGCGGACGGCCCGAACGCGGGGGTCCCCTTGGCGCGTACGGCGTCGGCGACCCCGGCGACCAGCGGCGCCTCCGGCCCGATCACCACCAGGTCGACCCCGGTCTCCACCGCCAGCGCGGCGACGGCCGCCGGGTCGGCCGGATCCACCGACCGCAACTCGGCGACCCCCGCGATGCCGGGGTTGCCCGGCGCGGCGATCAGCTGGTCGACGGCGGGATCGGCGGCCAGGCCGAGCGCGAGCGCGTGCTCCCGCCCGCCGCCACCCAAGAGAAGTACGCGCACGACCCGAGATCCTACGCGCGCCGGCCGGGTGCCTCCCGCTTCGGCCCCGACCGGCGCTGCGGACCGCACCCCCGCCCGCAGCCGGCCTCGCCCGCCGCGAAGTGCCGACCGCAGTGGCCGCAGTGCGGGCAGACGAAGAGCCTCCGCTCGCTCGGCAGCCAGCACGGGACGCTCAACACGTCGTTGCCGTGCGACAGGTCGAGCGCGTCGCCGTCGCCGCCGGTGAGGTGGGCCGAGCCGTACCAGAGCACGGGATACCGGCCCTGGCACTCCCCGCAGGCGTTCACCCCCCACTCGGTGCCGCAGGGGCCGCAGGTGACGTGGAAGGTGCGCCCCTGCCAGGCGGTGAAGTCGTGGCCGCCGGCCACCGTCCCGCAGGTGGGGCAGGTGGCGAGCCGGGTCAACGCCGCACCGGCCGTGACCAGCCGGTGCTCGACGTCCGCCACGGGCACCTGGCTGCCCCGGCGGGCCTCCCGAGTCGCCCACTGGCGCAGCGCGGCCCGGACGGCCTCGAACTCGTCGCTCCTGGGCGGCCGTACCGCGAGGAGCCGCCCGTCCACCACGCGCAGCCAGGTCGACGCGGCCGTCACCGGTTCCACCGCCGCGTCCGGCACCGGGACCACCGGCGGGTACGCCAGCAGCCGGGGTACGTCGACGGTCCACCGCAACGCCCGGGCGACCCGCTCCAGGGAGTCGGACTCCAGCGGGCTCACCGGCACGCAGAGCGGACCGGGCGGGGCGGCCGCTCCGGCGGCTCGCTGGAAGCCGGCCCAGAACGCCCGCAACCGGGTGGCGACCGGAAGCACCGCCCGCTCCTCCGCGGTGCCGGGATAGAGGAGAACGGTCGTCACGTCCGTCGGCGGCAGGTCGTCCAGCAGGGCGGCGACCGACCCTCCCGGACTGGTGAGCGCGTGCGGCAGCGGGACGAACCGGACGAGTGGCCGCTCGGCTCCGGGCTCCCGCTCCACGAGCAGGAGCACGCCGTCCGGGCCCCAACCCAGGTGGTAGGTCACGTCGTCGCGGTGCAGGGGGACCGGCGGACCGGACCGGTCCGGGGCCGGCGCCGGGCCCACCTCCATCCGCAGGTACTCGCAGGCCCGCAGGACCAGCAGCGCGCAGTACCGCTCGAAGCCCACCGCGAACCGCTGGTGCCGCGACCGGTCCGTGGTCCGCGCGTGCACCTCGTCCGTCCAGGCGGTCCAGAGCCGGCCGACCCGGCGGTACCGGTCGTCGTTGTTGACGAGATTGGTCCGCTGCAGCGTGACCGGCAGGTGCGCGAGGCGGTTGACGCCCTTCACCAGGCGTGACCCGCGCAGGGCGTGGACCTGCCCCCACCACTGCCGCAGCACGGCGCCGAACTCGTTGGCCTCCGCGATCACCCGGTCCGAGTCGGCGGCCATCTCCTCCAGCAGCAGCGCGAACCGGAACGCGTTGCGCCACGAGGGCCTTTCGACGTGCCGGTGGTCGACCAGCCGCGCGACCAGGCGGACGATGTCCTCCACCTCGCGGATGCGGGACGCCAGATAGACCGCCAGCCGTTCCACCAGCCGGCCGGCGAGCCGATTCTCGTAGAGGTCGATGTCGTCGTCGAAGCGCAGCGCCAGGATGTGCGACGGGACCACCCCGCGGACGGTCCGCACCTGCCAGTACTCGCTGTGCTGCGACAGGTGGGCGGTGGCCGTGGTGGCGATGCGAGCGGCCCGGTCGACCCGGGTGACCTCCCGCAGGACGCGCAACCGGTCCGCCGGACTCCGCCCGACCGCGACCAGGGCGTTCAGGCCGGCACGGATCTCCTCGTCGAGTCGGCTCGGGTTCAGCCGCTCGCGCGGCTCGGCGATCAGCGGGGACTGCTCGGCCCAGTCCTCGGCGGTCCCGCCCCCCGCGGCGATCGACGCGAGCCGACCGGAGATGGTCAGGATGGTGTCCACCACGAGCGGTTCCGACTCGCCGTGCGGCCGCAACTGCCCGCCGACCGTCTCCCCCGGCACCGGTGTGCCCCGCCCGGTGGGAAGGGCGCCCGACGGGTCGGCCGGAAGCCGCAGCGACCAGCGTTCGCCGGTGACCGGCACCAGGTAGTCGCCGGGCCCCACCGGATGGCCGTCGAGCGTCGCGCCCGCCGGCGCGGTGTGCAGCAGGTACCGCCCGGCCGGCGCGGGCCCGACCGGCAGGGCCGGCAGCCGGCGGCCGGTGAGCCGGTCGTACCACTCGACGCCGCTCATTCAGCCCCGTCCCCGGCGGCGGATCGCCCGGTCCAGCACCGCGTCGACGGCGACCGGTTCGCCGTCCAGGCCGTGGGCGTGCCAGGTGGCGGACACCGCCTCCCGCACCCGGTCGAGCGTCTCGGCGCTGATCTCGTAGTGATGCTCGATCTTGTGCAGGACCTTGGTGGCGAGCAGCCGGTCCGCCGCCTCACCCACGGTGCCCCCGGCCGCGCAGACCACCGGCACGTACGCGTCGATCTGGCGCTTGAGCCGGGACCCCCAACCGAGGTGGCACTCCTCGGCGAGCAGCGTCTTGAGGTCCCCCTCGAGGAACCGCCACACGACGCCCGGCTGCTCCCGGAAGGCGCGCCGGGCCCGGCCGAACGCCTTCCGGAGCCCGGCGAGCGTGACGACCGGCTGGGCGGTCGGCGCGGGCTCGTCGATCCAGGGCCGCTGCGCCGGCAGTTCCAGCACGTACGCGCGGTCGTAGGTCTTGTCGGCGAACCGCACGGTCGTCTCGTCGTTGTTGGCGGTGCCGACGAACCAGACGTTCTCCGGCAGCGCGATCCGCCACTCGCCGTCCGACTCGTCGGTCAGCAGCCGCCGCGGTGGTCGCCCACTGCCGCTCGGCAGCAGGTCGAACGCGGCCCCCCGGGGGTTCTCCAGCTTCGACAGCGCGTCGGCGAAGTACTGCTCCGGGTGCGACAGGTTCATCTCGTCGAGCACGATGAAGTAGGGAACCTCGGCGTAGTAGGGGCACTGCGCCTCGTAGAGGGCCTTGAGGAAGGCCGACTCGTGGAACCGCCGCTCGAAGGTGTTGTAGTGCCCGAGCAGGTCCTGCCGGTCGCGCCAGCCCGCCTGGACCTCCACCACCCGGTGACCAGCGCCGATCGCCCGCGCGAACGCCCGTGGCAGGCTGGTCTTGCCGATCCCGCTGAGTCCTTCGAGCAGATGCAGGCGACTCATCGCCAGTCCGCCCAGGAACGACCGGACGTCCTGCTCCGAGTACGCGAGCCGGTCGGCCGGATCCTGGTGCCACATGGTCCGCCGCACCTCGAACGCGAACTCGGCGAGGTCCGGCTCGCTCACGTCCTCCAGGTCGCGGGCGTCGTTCAGCTCCGGATCCCGGTCCATCTCGTCGCAGCCCCGGAACGCGGTCTCCCGCTCGGCCTGCCTGCTCAGCGAGTCGTACCGCTGGTGCAGCTCCTCGATGGTGGCCTGGTAGCCGTTGATCACCCCCTGGTACGCCAGCTGGGTGTCGCGAAGCAGCTCGACCTCGGCGACGGCCACGCGCGAGGCCTGCACCTCGCCGAGCAGCCGCTGCTGCTCCAACCGCAGCTCGGTCACGCGCTGCGCGCAGCGGCGGTGCTCGTCCGCGGTCCGCCGCAGGTGCAGCACGTCCTCCTCGTCGGGCCGGCGGGCCAGCTCGTCGCGGAGCCGCTGGTTCGCGCTCTCCAGCTCCTGCAGACGCCGGGCCGACGCCTCCGGGCTGTGCTGGCCGAACAGATCCAGGTCACGGCGTTGCTGCTCGATGAGGCCACGCTGACGCTCGACCTCGGCGTGGGCGGCGGCGAGGCGCTCCGCGCCGGCGCGCAGCCTGAACTCCAGCTCGGCGACCCGGCGGGCCGACTGCGACTCGACCGCAAGCCGTACCGTCTCCGACTGTTCCTCGACCTCGCGGCGGGCGCTCTCGACCTCGCGGCGGTCGGCGCGCAGCAACGCCCACTGCCGTTCCAGTTCGGCGGCTTCGTCCTCGGCCCGCTTGCGTCGACCGGCCAGCTCCAGCTCCAGGGCCGCCCGCTCGGCGTCCAACGACTCCCGGTGCTGCCTGCGCTCCCGGTCCCGGCGGTCACGATGCTCCCGCTCCTCGGCCTCGAGCCGGGCCACCAGCTCCGCCAGCTCGGCGTCGAGCCGGGCCCGGGCCTGCGCGCCGTACTCCCGGAAGCCGGCCTCCGCGTCCAGCTCCCGGTCGCGGATCGACTCCTCGCGCTCCCGCAGCTCCCGCTCACGGTCGTCGAGGGTGGCGGCCAGGCGCCGGGCCTCGGCTTCCGCCTCGGCGAGGGCCGTCTCCCTGCGGTGCAGGTCGGCGAGCCGGTCCTCGGCCTCCTCGATGCGCCGGGCGGCGGACCGGGCGGCCTCGGCGTACACCTTCTGCTGCCGCACCTCGGCCAGCGCCCGGGCGAGCGTCCGCCCGTCGGCCGCCTCGTCCTCCGGCGCGCCGCCACCGTCCGGGCCGGCGTCGTCCACGTGCAGGCCCTCCGCGGCGGCGAGCGCCTCGACCTCCTCGGTCCGCTCGAACGCCTGCTCGAGGGCGCGATCGGTCGTTCCGGCGGGGGTCGGCTCGGTGACCGTCCCGCCGCGCGGGGACGGTACGCCAGCGGATCGTGCCGGGGTGGCCTTGCGCTGGGGGGTGCGGGACGACCTGCGCTTCGACATCAGGTTGGGGTTCCTTCGCTGCGGGCGGGCAGGGAGCTGAGATAGGCGTCGACCATGTCGTGGGCGAGATCGCGGCTCCACTCGACCTCGTCGGGCGTCGGGTCGGAGATGGCCGCGTGGGAGCCGTCGTTGCGCAGGTTGCCGAGCAGGTCCCAGGCGTTGACGAAGCCCGGTTGCCGTTGGCCGAAGCGGGCCAGGGGGTGCCCGGGCCGGCCGTCGAGCACGCTCAGCACCGCCGTGGCGAGCAGGGCGTGGCGGTTGACGTGGCCCTTGCCGGCGAACGCCTCCTCGATGTCGTGCCACGGCACCGAGGCGAGCCGCCCGGGCGGCCCGAACCCGATGGTCCGGCAGACGGTGTCCAGGGTCCTGCGGCGCAGGGTCTCGTTGCGCCGGAGTTCCGCCATCACCTGGCTGTCCGGCCGGTACTCGGCGACCGTCCTGCGCAGCAGCAGCTCGATGGTGCGGGCGGAGTAGGTGAGGGTGTGCTCGTTGGCCGCCCTGCCCCGCCCCTTCCCGCTGCGCAGGTAGGCGGCCTCCACCACCACCATCAGCCGGCACAGGTCCGGGTCGTCGGCGGCCCGCAGGCCGAACCGCAGCTCCAACTGCGCCTCGACGTCACGACGGACCCCGAGGTCCGCCTCGTAGAGGTCGGCGGCCCGCTTCTCCGCGGTGCCGCTGACGAGGTCGGCGAGGACCTGCTTGAGCCCCTGGTCGTGGTCGGTGCGCGACACCACGAAACTCCGCAGCAGCGGGCTCGCCCGCGGGGCGAACGGATCGCGCGCCTGCCACACCTCGTCCTCGCCCGGGTTGTTGACGTAGAGGCAGGTGGCCAACCACACCATCGCGGGCGCCGGATCCACGATGGACACGCGGCGGATGGCCCGCGGCGGTGCCTGACCGTCCGGGCGTCGCAGGCGGCGGCGTCGTACCGCGTCGAGGATCGTCACCGCGTCCGGTGGTTGCGGCGCCAGGCCGTCCGGCAGGTGCACCGGCACCAGCCGGCGCGGCGGCCCGGGACTGCCCTTGCTGCCGCTGCGCAGGAACGGACCGCCCTGGTCCCAGGCGAGGTCCGCGTACCGCGGCGCCGCCTCCGCCCCCGGCCACAGGGTCTGCGAGAAGACGTCCTGGAAGACGTACGCGACCTGGGTGTCCTGCGGATCGACCTCGCCCGTGACGAACGCCTCCCGGCCGGCCTCGGTGACCTGACGGATCTCGTCCAGGTAACCGAACCGCGTCAGCTCCCCGACCACCACCCGCACCAGGGAGGGATGCAGGCGCATCGCGGCGGCGATCTGCTCGGTGCGCCGGACGCCGACCCGGCACAGCCCCAGCACGCCGCGCTGGAACAGGTTCAGCTCGTCCTGCTCGGCGACGGGCGCGCAGATGCGGTACTGCCAGGCCGGCCAGAGGATCCACCGGTGCGTCACGTCGGGGATCCGCCGGACCATGTCGACGACCGGCAGGTCAGACCGGAAGGTGGCGACCGAACTGTCCATGGCACAACTCCCGGAAGGCCGTCAATCCCTCAAGCTGGTCCGGGGCGGCGCCCCGGAGGAACATCTCGCTGTCACCCACCGCAATCAGCAACCTCCGTTGGCGGCTCAGCGCCACGCAGAGCCGGTTGACGAGCATCAGGTGGCCGTACCGGCGCCAGCGCTGCCCGGGGGTGGTCGGCATGTCGTTGCTCCTCGTGGTGGAGAGCAGCACGACGTCGAACTCCTTGCCCTGGAACGCGTCGACCGTGCCGACCCGCAGCCGTTCCTCGCCCGCGGCGTTGAACTCCAGCTCCGGGATCGGCCGGTAGTCGTCGCCGTCCTTGAGGGCGAGGCCGGCCAGCACCAGCTCCGCCCAGATCTGGTCGACCTGCGGACGGTGGAAGGCGATCACCCCGAAGGTCAGGGTCGGGTCCTGCTCGGCGAGCCGCCCCAGCTCGGCCGCGACCACCTTCGCCTCCAGTGGCCGCCGCCACGAGGTGCGGACCCGCTCCTCGGCGGCGGCCTCGAACGGCACGTGCCGCCAGACGCCGACCAGCCCCTGGTACGGGCGCAGCGAGTGGCTCAGCTCGTCCGCCGACCTGCCGGCCTGGATCCTGTCCGGGCCGCCGTAGAACACGGTGCTGACCAGCCGGCCGAGTTCGGGGTGCATCCGGTACTGCACGTCCAACCGGACGGTCCGGTCGGCCTTCCGCTCCAGCAGCTCGAACAGTCGCTCGAACAGGCTCCGACCGAGATCGGCCTCCAGCCGCTCGTCGCCGGGGAGCTGGCGCCGCAGGACGTCGATGAGCTCCCGCTCGACCGTGTGGGGCAGCTGCGCCTGGTCACCGACGAGCACGATGCGTTTCCGGGCGCAGGCCATCGGGATCATCAGGTCGAGCGGGTTGGCCCGGGCCGCCTCGTCGATGATCACCGTGTCGAACGACAGCCTCCCCTCCGCCGCCAGCTCCCGCATCTGGGCCGAGTCCACCTGCTGACAGGTGGCGGCGAGGACCGGCGCGTAGGCGTGCACGGCTTCGTAGACCCGCTCCGGATCATGCTCGAAGACGTCGACGTAGTCGGCGAGAACCGCGTCCCGGCCGTCACGCGAGTCGTGCAACCGCTGCTCCGCCTCGGCCGACAACTCCAGCAGCGCGTCCCGGACCAGGGGATTCAGGCCCGGGGCGGCGACCGGACCGCCGGTGCCGGCCAGCAGGTTCAACAGGCGGCGCCGCAGCGCACGCAGGTCGTCGAGGAAGCCCGGTGCGGCCCCGCCGGTCCAGGCGGCGGCCCGGGCGAGCAGGTCGGCTCCGGCCGCGTCGAGCAGCTCGCCGCCACCGAGCTGGTCGAGCACCCGTCGGCAGCCGTACGGGCCGTCGTCGGCGAAGCCCGCCGGTGTCTCCCGCAGGCCACGGACGAGCCGGCGGAGCCGGCCGGCCCGGACCGGGTCGACCAGCGGGGCCTCCAGGGCCAGTTCCAGTTGGCCCCGGACCGTCGCCACCCGGTCCCGTACCGCCAGGCCGACCTCCCCCTCGGCGAGCTGTTCGACCTGACGGAGCAGGCCGACGGTGGCCTCCAGCGGAGGGGGCGCGACGAGGTACGAGGCGACCAGCGTCTGCACGGCCCCCAGTCGTCGCCGCCGGGCGCTCTCGGGCCGCCCCGCCAGGTCCTCGTTGAGCCGGCCCAGCAACTGCCGCCGCCAGCGTTCCGCGGTCCGGACCGTGCCCCGCTTGCGGGCGTCCACCTTGACCCCCGGCAGGTCGTAGACGCTCGTCTTGGCGAGGACGTGGTCCAGGGCGTCGTGCTGGTACGTCGTGAGCAGGGTGTTCCGCCCCACCGTGCAGACCAGCTCGTCGACCTCGGCCAGCCGCTGCTGCAGGGCCGTGATCACCTGCGTCTTCCCGGTGCCGGGTGGGCCCTGGATCAGCACGATCCCCGTGGTGTTCAGCGCGATGCGGATCGCTTCCTGCTGTTTCTCGGTCGGGCGGCCCGGCCGGAACACGTCCCTGGTCGCCGCCGACATCGCCTCGTGGCCGAGCGGACGGGTGTCCGGCGGGACGGCCCCGTTGATGAGCAGACCCAGCCCCTTCATCTCGGCCTGACCGCGCGCGATCCGGTCCCGCGCGTGTTCCCGGCGCTGCTTGCTGACCTCGCTGCCCCGGTAGGCGTAGTGCAGGTGACCGCTGGGCGGTGGGGCCACGTCGTCGCGGTGGCCCAACCGGGTCACGAGCACGAGCTGCATGCTGTCCCGGTCGATCCAGCGCAGCGGCGCGCTGAACGTCGGACCGCTGCGCGCCGAGCCGGCGTTCTCGTCGGCGCCGAGCAGGAGCGCCGGCACCCGCTCCGACGCCTGCAACTCGAGGTTGGGCTCGTCGGCGCGGGCGTCCCTGACCTGCTCGACGAAGCGCCGCGTCTTCGGGTCGGCGGCGAGCCGGAAGCGCCACGCGCCGCCCTCGACCGCCTCGCAGGACGTGTAGTGGCCGGTGCCGAGGTCGGTCGCGAACCGCACGGCGCGCGCCCACTCCTGGTTGTTGTACTCCTCCCACAGCTCCAGGTAGGAGCGCTCCCCGCCGGTCACGCCGTCGAGGCCGCCGAGCTGGTGCGCGTCGAGCCGCGCCCCGGCCGTGTCGTCGGTGAAGCTGAGGTCGGTGCGCAGCAGCGTCAGCTGGCGGCCGTCCGCCGGGCGACGGGCGATGAGCAGCCTCGTCAGCAGGAGGCGCCCGTCGTGCTGGCCCAGGTCGGCGTCGACGGCGAGGCCGTGCAGCCGCAGCCCGGTGTAGCGGTCGGCGTCGCTGGTCCGCCCGGACACGACGGCCCGCCGGTGCGCCTCGCCGGGCAGCGGCGGCAACAGCAACTGCTGCCGCAGCCACCGGCACACGTCCTCGACCGAGGCGAGCGACCGGTTGCGCCGCTGCGCGTACGCGATGGTCCGCTCGTCGACGCCGACCCGCACGGCCTCGCCCCAGAGCAGGTCCCGGTCGAACAGGTGGATGCGGACGGCGACCCCGCGCCGGTCCCGGTCGACCCGGGCCGCCCACGCCACCGACCGGCGTCGCGCGGCGAGCACCAGCCCCAGCGCGTCCTCGTCCCGCGCCGTCCTGCCCCGGACGGCGACACCCGCTGCCGAACCGGCCCGGGGCGGACCGCCGCCGGCGTCGCCCGCCCGGCCGAGCAGCACCTCGCCCTGACCGGACGCCAGGACCACCTCCTCGGTGGCGCGCATGCTCTCCGGCAGCCGTTCCGAGCCCACCGTCCGCAGCTCCAGGTCGATGACCTGCCCCTGCCACGGCCGGAGACCGCTCGCCAGGAGACCCGCGCCGGCTCCCCTGCCCGACATCAGCGCACCGCCCCGGTCGGCCCGACGACATCGAACGTCACCTGCCGGTGCGGGCTGAGCGGGTCGCTGGTGAAACAGAGCCGCCACGGTGGGACGTCCGGACGCAGCTCGACCTCCGCGTCCCGGCCGGGGGGCAGCCGCCGGTGCACCTGCCGGTCGCCGGAGACCAGCAGCAGCGGCCGAACCCCGACGTTCGTCACCCGGACCCTGCGCCCACCGTCCCAACTCACCGTGGACAACGGCCGGTGGGGGTCGTCCGAGCGGATCTCGCCGTGCCGGGCGGTCAGCTCGAACGGCCGCCCGCTGTCGATGGCGACGACCTCACCGGCCGGGATGCTCCACCCCTGTGCCCCCATCACCCGCTCCGGGTCGGCGGCGTCCGAGGCTCGTGCCAGGCTGAAGATGTCGGGGCCGGCGTGCAGCCAGACCCGGCAGACGAGGTCGTTGCCCGGCGTCGTGCCGCACCACGGACAGGCACGGGCCGCGAACCGGTGGCCGCTGCAGGAACGACAGGTGAGTGTCGCGTCGACCGCCTGCCACAGGGCCGTGGCCCAGTCGGCGCAGGAGGGACGCCGGACGGGAGCACGCAGGCCGTCCTCGAAGGTGGCCCGGAAGTAGCCGCTCAGCGTCCGGGTCAGCAACCGGTCGCGGCCGGGAAGCCCCATGGTCGAGGTGTTGCTGCGGTCGTGGCTGTGGTCGATCCAGGGCACCCGGTACGTGTGGGCGGCCTCCTCCAGCTCGACCGGCCCGTCCTCGATGTCGTCGCCGACGAAGGGATGCGCGACGAACAGGGTGTGGTGTGCCAGGACGGCGAAGGCGAACGCGTCCGACAGCGTGCTGGTCCGACTGCCCCGGCTGACGAGTTCCGGCGCGCCGTAGCCGGGGGTGTAGACGGCGGGCCGCGAGCCGTCGGACTCGACGGCGAGATTGTCGGGGTCGACCAGCCAGATCTGGTCCTGGTCGAGCGGCTCGGACACCAGCACGTTGCCCGGCGACGGATCGCCGTACACCATGCCCCTGGCGTGCAGCGCCGCGAGCGTGGCGGCGAGCCGCGCGAGCACCCGCAGCCGCCGGCGCAGTCCTCCGGTCGCCAGGTACCAGGAGATCAGCTCCACCTCGTACGGCGGGAGCATCTGCTTCTCCAGCGGCACCATGTCGTCGAGCAGCTCCATCACGTAGCCGATCTCCGGCTCGGCGAGCATGACGAGCGGCCGCGCGACCGGCAGGTCCTCGATCGGCATCCGGGCGACCGCCCGCAGTCGCTCGTCGAGCAGGGCCGCGTGGTGGGAGCGAGGCCCGCGGAGGAAGAGGCGCTTGACCGCCAACGGGCTGTCCCGGACCCGGTTGACCACCCCTTCCGCGCCGTGCCCGAGCCGCTCGGCCAGCGGCAGTGTCCGACCCCGCACGTCGCGTACGGTCGATTCCATCGCTGCTCCTTCGGATCCGGCGGCACGGCGCTGAGCCGCGCGGACGCCGGCTGGGGTGAGCCGGGGTCAGATCAGGTCCTGTAGTTCCTGGGGATCCAGCGGCGGAATGGTGTCCGGCTTGACGCTGTGGACCCGCTCGGTGACCCGCATGGTCACCCAGCGGAAGAACTGCGGGATGCGGCTGACGTCCTCCGCCCGGAAGACCGGCAGCGCGGGGTTGGCGACGAAGGTCTCCAGTACATGCTGCGCCTCGTCGTCGATGTCCTGACCGATGCCGACGGCGATCCGCAGGGCCGCCCGGCCGCGCCTGGAGTCGAGGAACCTCTCCATGCCCGGCTGCCAGTCGTCGGTGGGCCTGCCGTCGGACACGAGGATCACCGTCGGCGTGAGCGCGCGGGCGGGGACGACCCCGTCGTCCGCGAGCAGGTCGGTGGCCAGCGAGAGCGCGGCGCCGATCGGCGTGCGACCGAACGGCTGCAGGTCCGTCCAGGTTGCCGAGGGCGCCGGTGTCATCGGCTGGTGCAGGTACGCCTCCTCGCCGGCGAACACGATGGCCGCGACGTGGATCAGCCCGCGCGGGGAGTCCTGGGCGGCGAAGTCCCGGAACATCGTGGCGATGCTGCGGTTCAGGACGCCGATCTTGTCGTCCTCGGCCATGCTGCCGCTGGCGTCGGCGAGGACCAGCACCGGAAGCGGACGGGGCGTGGACGACCGGGGCCGGAGATTCATGATCGGCTCGGCGGGCGGCGGCTCGTTCGATCGCGTCGATTCTTCGCCGATCACAGTCGGTCCTCCGGTGAACTCGGGCGGAAGCAACACGACAGGATCGCGAAGCCGGTCGATCATGTCAACGACAAATCGACCGACTGTCGTCATTGCGTCAGCACGAGCACGAGGACGGACAGGACGGCACGAAAGTGGTACGGCAAGCCTTCCGACACCAACGCACCGCCGGACCGGGAGCCGGAGACGCTCCCGTGAGCTACCGGCGGTTCGGAGCCGAACCGCCGGCAGCTCCCCGGCGAGGGGACGGGTGAAGGATCAGAGGAGGGGGTGGCGGAGGACGTTTTCCTCGCGGCCGGGGCCTACGCCGACCACGCTGACGCGGGTGCCGCAGAGTTCCTCGATGCGGGCGATGTAGCGGCGGGCGTTCTCCGGGAGTTCCGCCTCGGTCCTCGCCTCGGTGATGTCCTCCCACCAGCCGTCGAGCTCCTCGTAGATCGGAGTCGCGTGGTGGAAGTCGGTCTGGGTCATCGGCATGTCGTCGTAACGCTTGCCGTTGATCTCGTAACCGACGCAGATCGGCACCTTGGGCAGGCCGGTCAGCACGTCCAGCTTGGTGACCACCAGGTCGGTGACCCCGTTGAGGCGGCAGGCGTACCGGGCGACGACGGCGTCGAACCAGCCGCAGCGGCGCTCCCGGCCGGTGGTGGTGCCGTACTCGTGGCCGACCTTGCGCAGGTGCTGGCCGTTGTCGTCGAAGAGTTCGGTCGGGAACGGCCCGGAGCCGACCCGGGTGGTGTACGCCTTGCTGACCGCGATCACCTTGCTGATCGCCGTCGGCGGGATGCCGGCGCCCACGCACGCCCCGCCGGCCGTCGGGTTCGACGAGGTCACGAAGGGGTACGTGCCGTGGTCCATGTCGAGCATGGTGGCCTGGGCACCCTCCAGCAGGACCGTCTCGCCACGGTCCAGCGCGTCCCAGAGCATGACCCGGGTCTCGGCGATGTACGGCTTGAGCCGCTCCGCGTACTCCAGGTACTCCTCGATCGTCGCGTCGACGTCGATCGCCTTGCGGTTGTAGACCTTGAACAGAAGCTGGTTCTTCTCGCGCAGCGCCAGTTCCAGCTTCTTGCGCAGGATGCCCGGGTCGAGCAGGTCCTGCAGGCGGATCCCCATCCGGGCGACCTTGTCGCCGTACGCGGGGCCGATGCCCCGGCCGGTGGTGCCGATCCGGGAGCTGCCGAGGTAGCGCTCGACGACCCGGTCCAGGGCCCGGTGGTGCGGCATGATCAGGTGCGCGTCGCCGGAGATCCGCAGCCGGCTGACGTCCACGCCCCGCTCGGCGAGCCCGTCGATCTCGGCCAGCAGCACCTTCGGGTCGACCACCACGCCGTTGCCGATGACGATCATCGCGCTCGGTGACAGGGCACCCGACGGCATCAGGTGCAGCGCGTACTTCTGGCCGTCCGGGGTGATCACCGTGTGGCCGGCGTTGTTGCCGCCGGAGTAGCGCACGACGTAGTCGACCCGCTCACCCAGCAGGTCGGTAACCTTGCCCTTGCCCTCGTCGCCCCACTGGGCGCCGAGGAGCACGATCGCTGGCATCTTCTCGCCTCCAGAAGGCTCGGGTGCCAGGTGGCGACCGGTCAGCGAGCCCGGGGTGTCAGGCTAACAAGTAGTGACGGCGCGGCCGGCAGGGGTCGCGTCGAGAGGCAGGAGGCCGTTTCCGTGTACGACGTGGTGCTGCTCACCCTCGGCTCGGAGCGCGACGCGCCCGGCGGGGCCTGCGGCAGCGGCGGTGCCTGCTGCGGCGGCGCGACGGCGCACGAGGCCGAGACCGGGGCCGGGGCGACGGCGAACGGAGCCGAGGCCGACGCCGGGGCGACGGCGCACGAGGCCGAGACCGGGGCCGGGGCGACAGCGGACGGGGGCGCGACGGCACGTGACGCGGCCGACGTCTGCGGGACCGGCGACCGGCACGGCGGGAAGGCCGGGGAGCGCTGCGACACCCCCCGGGTGCCGGTGCTGGCCTGCGCGGACGCGCTCACCGCCCGGGGCGCCCGGGTGGAGACGGTCACCGCCCGCTCGGACGCCGAGATCGACGACGTGCTGGCCCGGTTCGACGGGCCGCCCCGCCCGGACGGCCTCACCTGGCCCGACCCGGACTCCAAGATCCGGCTGGTGGTCGCCGCCGCCAGCGACGCGCAGTTGCGCGCCGTCGTGCGCCGGCTCGTCCGGCGGTACGCCCCACCGCCCAGCCGCCGTCCCGACGACCTCCCCGGCAACCGCACGGTGCCGGACCTGCCGCCGATCGGCGTACTCCCGCTCGATCCGGCGCGGAGCACGACGCACCGTGACCTGGCGGCGCAGCTCGGGCTGCCCCGCGACCCGGCGGCGGTGGCCGCCGCGGTGCTGGACGGCACGGCCCGCCGGCTCGACCTGCTGCGCAACGACGGCGGCTCGGTGACCCTGGACGGCGCGCTGATCGGCGCCGCCGACGACAGCGGCCGGCCGCTGCACTGGCGGGGGCGGGTCGAGGTGGACGACGCCGTTCTCTCCAACGGCGACGACCCGCTGCTGGCCTGCGCGATCGGCAACGCCGGCGGGTACGCCCGACTCGACGACGTGACACTGCTCGGCAATCCCGAACCGAACGACGGGCTGGTCGAGGTGGCGGTGGCGGTTCCCGTGGTCACCCGCTCGGCGTTCGGCAGGAAGCGGATGCGGCTGGAGGTGCGCCGCGCCCGTGGGCGGGCCGTGTCCGTGCTGCCCCGCGAGGGCAGGGTCCCGTACCTCGACGACGGGGCCGAGGGCGAGCTGAGCCGGAAGCGGTCCTGGTGGACCGAGCCGGGCGCCTGGGCGGTCTGGACAAGCTGACCTCGGCGTCCCGCGACGGCCGACCATGGCTGGCCACTGGGCCTATCCTCGGCAGAAGGAATGGGGAGGAACCGTAGTGGACGAGAACGCCGACCGGGTCCACGTGCCCGGGCAGCCGCCGGTGCCGGAGCGGGACATCGAACCACTCTGGCCGCCCGACCAGATCGACGGCGCCGACGCCCCGCCGTGGGTGTCGACCAGCTCACCGACGTCGCCCGTCCCGCCGCAGGGCCGGCCGGCCGCCCCGCCCTCGCCCGCCGACTACCCGTCCCTGACCGGCGGCCCGGCGACGACCGCGCCGCCGGCCGCGACGACCGGCTGGGCACCCCCGCCGGCCAGGGCCTCCGGCCGGGCACCCGCCCCCTCGGGCCAGGGCTGGGCCCCGCCCACGCCCTTCACCCGGCCCACCGCCCCGCCGGCACAGGAAGCTGTCGCCCCGCCCAGCGACCCGGCCGTCCCGCCCGGCACGGGCACAGCGGTCCCGCCCGGCACGGGCACGAGCGCCCCGGGCATCGCCGGAACCGGGCCGGCCGTCGGGGCGGGTGGACAGGCGGCCGGGGGTGCCGGGGCCGGTGTGCCCGCTCCCCGGTCTCCCCAGCCCGCCCCCACCCGGGTCGACCTCGACACGCCCTTCAGCCTGGACCAGCCGGCCGCACCCGTCCCGGTGACGCGCCCGACCGCGATTCCCCAGCCCTCAGCCACCGACCGGGCTGCCGCCAGCGAGCGGTCGCCGGAGGTCGCCGCCGACTCGGGAGCGACCGGTGCCGGCCCTGCGAAGAGCGGGGTTCCGGTCGCTGGCAGCGCCGGGAGCGGAGGCGGCGCACCGACGAGCGGCGCGGCGGCGAGCAGCGGCGCGGCGAACGGCGGCGGGGCGCGCGGGTCGGCCGAGTCCCCGTGGGCGCAGCCGCCGCAACGGCCCGCACCGGCCGCCGTCGAACCCGCACCGGCGGCCGGAGCCGACGGGCCGGCACCCGTGACGAACCACCGTGCCGCCCAGCCGGTGCCCCCGACGTACCGCGGTGCCGCCAGAGCGGCGCCCCCGAGCGGAGGCGCGACCGGTCACGGTACGACCGGGCAGGGCGTGCCCCAGCCGGGCAGCCCTGGACATGGCGGGTCGGCCGGGCCGGCGGGGGACCTCGGGCCCGGTGCGGGGGCACCGCAGGCCACACCGTCCGGCCCCTACCCACCGCAGACGACCGTCCCGCACCCACCGCAGACGACCGTCCCGCCGCAGCAGGCCGCCCCGACGCCGCCCGGCCCGTACCCGCCCCAGCCCGGCTGGTATCCGTCGGCCTGGCCCCTTGGCACGCCGGGAGCCGCCGGCCCGGCACAGCAGCAGGCGTACCAGCCGGCCGAGGGGGTGACCGCGGTGCCGCCGACCCAGCCCGACCCGGGCTGGAACCCGGCGATCGCCGCGCCGCCGACCGCCGAGGACTTCGCCCGCCGCCGCCAGGTCCGGCCCGCCGACCCGGTGGCCACGATGGGCGTACGGGCGGTGGCGAACCTGGTGGGGCTGCGGCTCCCGCCGGGGCGGCACGAGCAGGAGTTGCGGCGGGACATCGAGATGGTGCGCCGCAACTTCGGCGGGCTGCGTCAGGTGACGGTGGTGAACCCGAAGGGCGGCGCCGGCAAGACGGTGGCCATCCTGCTGTTGGCGATGACGTTCGGCCAGAAGCGCGGGGGCTACGTGCTGGCGTGGGACAACAACGAGACCCAGGGCACCCTGGGGATGCGCGCCCAGCAGGACTTCCACTCGCGTACGGTGCGGGACATGCTGCGCGACCTGGGCCAGTTCCAGGGCGCGCACGGGCGGGTGGGCGACCTGTCGCAGTACGTCCGGTCGCAGGGCGAGGGGATGTTCGACGTCCTCGCCTCGGACGAGTCGGCCACCGGCGGCGAGATGCTCACCGCCGCCGCGTTCGCCGAGATCCGCGAGGTGGTGAGCCGGTTCTACAAGCTGATCTTCGTGGACACCGGCAACAACGTGCGTGCCCAGAACTGGCAGGCCGCGATGGACGCCACCGACCAGCTGGTGGTCACCATGTCGGCCCGGAACGACTCGGCGGAGACGGCCGCGCGGATGCTGGACCACCTGGAGCAGAGCGGCCGGCAGCGGCTGGTCCGGCAGGCGGTCACCGTGGTCTCCATGCCGCCCTCACGCAAGGAGATCGACCTGCCGGCGATCCAGGAGCACTTCGCGGCCCGCACGCGGGCTGTGCTGCTCGCGCCGTACGAGCGGCTCATCGACACGGGCGAGCCGATCCGGTACGCGGCCCTCTCCTCGGCCACCCGGGACGCCTGGCTGAAGATCGCCGCCGCCGTCGCGGAGGGGCTGTAGGACCCGGGACAGCCCGACGGTCGGCCCGCAACGCGTCGGGCCGGCCGTCGGAGCGGGTCAGTTGCTCGCCAGCGCGTCCGCGGCGGCCGGGTCGCAGTCGCGGAGGAACTGGGCGCAGCGGGCCGCCTCGTCCGCCTCGCCGATCTCGTCGGCGGCACGGGACAGCACGTAGAGGCAGCGCAGGAAGCCCTGGTTCGGCTCGTGCGACCACGGCACCGGGCCGTGCCCCTTCCAGCCGCTGCGGCGCAACTGGTCCAGCCCGCGGTGGTAGCCGGTGCGCGCGTAGGCGTACGCCGGGATGACCTGGCCCGCGGCGAGGGCCCGCGCCGCCAGCGCGCCCCAGCCGGCGCTGTAGGTCGGGAAGCGCGCCGCCACCTCGGCGTACGCCTCGTCGCTGCCGGCCTGCTCGGCGGCGGCCAGAGCGGCGTCGGCCTCGTCGTGCGCGGGGAGGAGGGTGGCCGGTGGTTCCGGCAACAGGTTCTGCATCGTCCCATTCAACCCGCTTCGCCCGCGGGTGCGCGAGGGGGTTGGGCGAGCCGGTTGTCTGAACGGCTGAGGAGTTGGTCACGCCTGCGGCCTATGCCACCGGCAGATGTTTTCCACTACAACTATTGGTCCGGAGCCTCCCCAGGACCGGGTTGTGCAGGAGCCCGGTGGCCGCGGCCGCCGGGCTCCTGTCCGTTCCGGGCAGACCCGGCGCGTTCCCCGACGAGCCGAGCGGCCCGGTGCCGCCGACGTCGCCATCGGCACCGCACGGCGTCCGCACCGCCCGGCCGCCGGCCCGGGTCTGCCGACCGCCCGGCCACCCCCGCAGGTTTGGCCGGTTGCCGGGGCGGGGCAGGATGGCGAGGGTGCCGACCCCACCACCCGCGGACGTCATCGAGCCGCACACCTGCACCGACGAGATCGAGACCCGCGCCGAGTTCGACCGGCGCCTGGCCACGGGCAGCCTGGTCGGGCTGACCGTGCAGGGGCTGCGGCTCGACCTCGCACCCGTCCCCGACCTCACCGGGATCGAGGTGACCGGCACCCTGTTCGTCGGGTGCCGCTTCGCCTCCCGCGAGGTCGGCGCCGACCTGGTCCGGCGCGGCGCGAACGTCGTGCCGCCGTTCTCCGGGCTGCCCTACCCGACCCAGCCCTCGCACCTCTACACCCCGGAGGACCTGGCCGCCGGCTTCACCGAGGGCGGCTTCGCCGGGATGTACGACACCCGGGTCTACGAGCACTTCCGCGCGCACGGCGGGGCTCTGCCGGAGGTGAAGGAGGCGCTCGGCCAGCGGCTGCACGACCACGGCGTGGACAACGCGCTCGCCGACGCCACCCGCGCCTGGCTGGCCACCCACGGGCCGCAGTCGGTGGTCGGCATCATGGGCGGGCACGCGGTGCCGCGCGGCAGCGCGCCGTACCGGATGGCGGCCGTGCTGGGCTGGGAGCTGGCCCGGGCCGACCGGCTGGTGGTGACCGGCGGCGGGCCCGGGGTGATGGAGGCCGCCAACCTGGGCGCGTTCCTGGCGCTGCGGCCGGTCGAGGACCTGGACGCCGCGATCGACCTGCTCGCCGGGGCGCCGGACTTCACCGACCACGACCGCTACACGGCGGCGGCGCTGCTGGTCCGGGAGCGCTACGGCCAGCCGGTGCCGCCGCCCCGGCCCCGGGCCGCCGACCCCGCCAGCGTCTCCCGCGTCGACTCGGCCACGCTGGCCGGCGGCGACGTGGACTGGGCACGCGCCGGCGGGCTGGCCATCCCGACCTGGCTCTACGGGCACGAGCCGGCGAACCTGTTCGCCGGCCGGATCGCGAAGTACTTCTCCAACGCCATCCGGGAGGACACCATCCTGCGGCTGGCCCGGGGCGGGATCGTCTTCGCGCCCGGCCGGGCCGGCACCGTGCAGGAGGTGTTCCAGGCGGCCACCAAGACCTACTACGGCACCGACGGGGCCAGCGGCGCGTACGTCTTCCTGGACCGCGCGTACTGGACGCGGGAGCTGCCGGTGGAGTCGCTGCTGCGACCGCTGTTGGGCGCCTCGCCGTTCGGCGACCTGTCCGCCACCGTGCACCTCACCGACGACGTCCACGAGGCCATCCGGGTGCTCACCGCGGCGGCCTGACGGGCCGGACACGCCGACGGCCGGCCCCCGGTGGGGAGCCGGCCGCCGGCGGTACGCGTCAGCGCGTCACTTGGCGAGCGTGGTGCCGGTCGAGCGCAGGTGCTCGCAGGCCTCCACGACGCGGGCGGCCATGCCGGACTCGGCGGCCTTGCCCCAGACCCGCGGGTCGTACATCTTCTTGTTGCCGACCTCGCCGTCGACCTTGAGCACGCCGTCGTAGTTGCGGAACATGTGGTCCGCGACCGGGCGGGAGAAGGTGTACTGGGTGTCGGTGTCGATGTTCATCTTCACCACGCCGTAGTCGAGCGCCTCGCGGATCTCCGACAGCAGCGAGCCGGAGCCGCCGTGGAAGACCAGGCTGAGCGGCTTCTCCTTGCCGTACTTGGCGCCGACCGCCTCCTGGATCTGGTTGAGGATCTCCGGGCGGAGCTTGACGTTGCCCGGCTTGTAGACGCCGTGCACGTTGCCGAAGGTCAGCGCCGCCATGTAGCGGCCCTTCTCGCCCAGGCCGAGCGCCTCCACCATGGCCAGGCCGTCCTCGACCGTGGTGTAGAGCTTCTCGTTGATGGCGTTCTCGACGCCGTCCTCCTCGCCGCCGACCACGCCGACCTCGATCTCGAGGACGATCTTGCCCTTGGCGGCCTCGTCGAGGAGCTGCGCGGCGATCTCCAGGTTCTCCGCCACCGGCACGGCCGAGCCGTCCCACATGTGCGACTGGAACAGCGGCTCCTCGCCGCGCTTCACCCGCTCCTGCGAGATGCCCATCAGCGGGCGGACGAACTTGTCCAGCTTCTCCTGCGGGCAGTGGTCGGTGTGCAGGGCGATGTTGACCGGGTACTTCTTGGCCACCTCGTGCGCGTACGCGGCGAACGCCACCGCGCCGGTGACCATGTCCTTGATCGAGGGTCCGGAGAGGTATTCCGCGCCACCGGTCGAGACCTGGATGATGCCGTCGCTCTCCGCGTCGGCGAAGCCCTTGAGCGCCGCGTTCAGGGTCTGCGAGGACGTCACGTTGATCGCGGGGTACGCGTACCGGCCGGCCTTGGCGCGGTCCAGCATCTCCGCGTAGGTCTCGGGGGAAGCGATGGGCATGTCGAACGCTCCTTACTTACCGCTGTCGGCCGTCGCCGGCCGCTGTTGTCCTTGGGTGCGCCGGACCGCGCTGTCCACCGTCGGAAGTATCCCGTAGAAGAGGGGCGCCGGCACAACCGACCCGGTACGCGCCCGAAGGCCGGTCGCGGCGCTCACCGCTCCCCCCACCTGTCGGGCACGACGACGCTGATCAGCCAGGTGGCCACGGCCATCACGATGGCGCCCCAGAACGCGGCCCAGAAGCCGTCCACCTGGAACGGCAGGTCCAGCGCCCGGGCGATCCGGTCGGTCAGCAGGAACAGCAGGGCGTTGACCACCAGCGCGAACAGGCCGAGGGTGAGCAGGTAGAAGACGCAGCCGAACACCTTTATCAGTGGCTTGAGCAGCGCGTTGACCACGCCGAAGATCAACGCCACGACGACGAGCGTGAGCGCGTCGTCGGCGCCGGAGCGGCCGGTCACCTCGACGCCGGGCACGATCAGCGTGGTGATCCACAGCGCGACCGCGGTGATCGCCAGCCTGATCAGGAAGCCCACGGCATCATCCTGGCACCGGGGGCGGCGACCGGTGGGGTGATTCGGTCGACTCGGCTTCCGAGCGGCGGGCGGGCGCAGCCCGTACGGTGTGTGGGGTAACCGTCCGCCGAGATCCCGGGAGGGACCGATGGGTCAGCCCGACGAGGACTTCGCCCCCGGCGACCACCTCAGCCCCGAGGAGCGCGACATGGAGGCGGAACCGGCCGACGCGGTCGAGCAGGCCGCCGTGGTCGACCCCGGCGAGGCCGACGTGGAGCCGCATCGCGGCCTGGAGATCAACGACTGGGACGCCATGGAGCAGGCCCGGGTGGTCGCCCCCGACGAGGAGGACTACCGCTGATCCGTCAACGGGTGCGGTTGACCTGACCCGGATTCCGCGCCGCCCACTGCGCCAGCCGGTCCTCCCGCAACGCGGCAAGGAACGCCGGGGCCTCCTTCGGATCCGGTGGCAGCCGCCAGCCGAGGCCCTCCGGCGGCCCGACCGGGAGACTGAGCCCGACCGGGTCGACGGACTTCAGATCCGGAAGCACCTTCAGCAGATCCACCAGTGGCGAACCGTCGCCGCCCACGACCAGGTCCGCGCCGATGGTGTCGACCAGGGCGAAGAGCCTGACCGGACTGGTCAGCACCCCCTGCTCGCCGGCCCGACGGATCAGCCCGGCGGCGAACAGCTGCGCGTGCCGGTCCCGGTCGAGCCCGCCCTCGGGCAGTCCCCGCCGCTGCCGCAGCAGGTCGACCGAGGCGGCGCCGTCGAGCCGCTGGCAGCCGGTCGGGAAGACCCGCTTCGTGTGGATGGAGCGCACCTCGCGCGGCAGGCAGACCTCCACGCCGTCGAACTCGTCGGTGAGCCGGCGCAACACCGGGTAGGTGAGCACCGCGCCGGCGTCCACGCGTACGCCCGTCAGGTCGGTGACCACCCGGCGGGTCAGCTCGTAGCCGCGCCCCAGGTCGGGCCGGCCGTCGCCGGCACCGTGCCGGAAGGCGGCGTTGAGCTTGTCGGTCCCGTGACCGGGAATCGGCACCGCCAGGTCGCGGGGCAGCGAGATGAGGTACGGCCGGCTGCGGTCCGCCGGAATGTGCACCAGCAGGACGGAGTCCGCCAGCCGGGCGGGCTCCTTCGCCGAGCCGTCCACGCCGAGCAGCAGGATGTTCAGCGCGCCCGTCGGTGCCGAGCCGGCGGGCGCGGCGAACAGCGTGGCGTCCTCGGCGACCCGGTCGGGCGTGAACGGTGGTAGCCCGATCCCCAGCACGCCGAGCAGGGCCAGCGCGGCACCGCCGGCCCGGAGCCGCAGGCGGCGACGGCGACGGGCAGCCGCGAGCCGGTCGATCCTGGACCGCAGCGGACCGACGGGCGGGGTCAGGGCCTCGTGCCGGGCGAAGGCGGCACGCAGGTCGTCCTCGATCATGAGCAGGCCTCCACGTGTTCCGCCCGCAGGGTGGCCAGGGCGCGCGAGATGGACGAGCGGACGGTCCCGACGGCGCAGCCGAGGATGTCGGCGATCTCCGCGTCGGGCAGGTCCTCGTAGTAGCGCAGCACCAGGGTGGCCCGCTGCCGGCGCGGCAGCCCGGACAGCCAGGACCAGACCTGGTCCCGGTCCACGGCGTGCTGGGCGTGGTCGGCCGGCACCGGCACCGCGTCGTCGGGCTCGGCGCGCAGCAGCACCCGGCGCATCCAGGAGGTCCGCCGCCAGTCGACGTACTGGTTGGTCAGCATCCGGCGGACGTAGCGCTCGGGCGAGTCGGCCCGAGCCACCCGACGCCAGTTGAGCTGGACCCGGACCATGGTGTCCTGCACCAGGTCCTGCGCCTGGTGCGGGTCGCCGGTCAGCATGACCGCGTACCGCAGCAGCGCGGCCAGCCGCGAGTCGGCGAACTCCTCGTACGTCACTGCACCTCCCGGGCTCCTGCCCCAGATGACGGGTCCGGGCGGGCGGAACGTTGCGGCGATCCTGGTCAGCCGTTCGGTCGATGTTGGCTCTCAGCGGCGGGCCAGGGCAGCGGCGTGCCTTAAGGCTTCCTTAAGATCCGCTGGCCACTCCTGGCACCCCCCACGGGAGGGAACCCCCACATGTTCACGCACTCCACCCGGCGCTGGCTGGCCGGGCTGGGCGTCGCAGGCGCGCTCGTCGCCGCCTCCGCCAGCCCCGCCGTCGCCGAAGAGCCCGGCGACGAGCTTCTCCTCTACGCCAACAACGCGCTGGTCGCGCCGGGCGGCGAGGCCAGGTCCGTCACCCTGTACGCGTTTGCGGAGACGCTGCCCGAGAAGCTGACCCTCACCATCGACCGCAGCGACGTCGACGGCTTCGCCACGGTCGTCCTCGGCGACCGGGTGTCGAGCTGCAAGGAGGCCGACGCGGTCATCACCTGCGCCCTCGACGGCACCGAGATCACCGACTACCTGGTCAACCTGACCGTCACCGCCAAGGATGCCGCCGCACCCGGCGACAAGGGCGAGCTCGTCCTGAGCGTGGCGGCCAAGGGAAGCCCCACCGCCACCGCACGATCCACCATCGAGGTCGGCGAGGGCGTCGACCTGAAGACGGAGCGCTCCCTGGAGTTTGCCGGCGACCCCGGCGCCACGGTCAAGGCGCCGCTCACGGTGGCCAACATCGGCGACCGACCTGCGCGCGGCACGGTGCTGCTCCTCGCCATGACCCCTGGTCTCGCCCCGGCGCGGCGGCACTCGAACTGCTCCTACCTCTCGGAGTTCGGCAGCAACCTCGCCCAGTGCCACTTCGACGAGGAGCTTCCGCCGGGAGCCGCTCTCCAGCTCGACGACTCGTCCGCCCTGACGATCGCCTCCGACGCCTGGGCGCCGGGCCGGCAGTACGGCCAGGCGATCTGGTTCGCCAAGGGTGACTGGGAGGAGTTCATCGGTGACTTCTCCGGCGCGGACTGGGAGAAGGGCAGCGGAAGCGCGATGACGCTGGTGCCGGCACCGGCGTCGCGGGCCCGCGCGGTGAAGCAGACCGACAAGGACACGACGAACAACGTCAGCTGGATCGACGCCACCGTCACCGGTGACCAGCGGGCCGACGTCGCCGCCACCGGTGCGGAGGTCACCGGCGCAGCCGGCGGGACGGTCACCGCCAAGGTCGGCTTCGTCAACAACGGGCCCGCGGCGATCAACTCGTACAGCCCGGGCGAGCTCCTGACCGGCGCCCTGGTGACCGTCCCCGCCGGCGCCACCGTGGTGAAGGCGCCGGAGCAGTGCTCGCCGGGCACGGCCGAGGAGCCGACCGGCTGGTACGGCGAGCCGGGCGGCCGGGTCTACTTCTGCGAGTGGTTCGAGCTGCGCCGCAAGGGCGAGGCGGCCGTCTTCGAGTTCGGTCTGCGGATCGACAAGGTGGGTGGCGCGCCGGGCTCGGTCAAGCTGCTGCACTTCGGCCCGGGCGAGCCGGGGCAGGTCGTCGACCTGGAACCCAGGAACGACACCGCCGCGCTGGTCATCAAGGGTGCGACCGGCGGCGAGGGCGGCGGCGGTGACGACCCCGAGCTGCCGATCACCGGTGAGTCCACCGGCCTGATCGCCGGCATCGGCGGCCTGCTGCTCGTGGCGGGCGTCGGCGGCTACCTGGTGGCCAAGCGTCGCCGGACCCGCTTCGTCGCCTGACCCTCCCCGCACCACCGGTGCCCCGCCGACCCCCGGTCGGCGGGGCACCGCCGTCTCCACCCACTCCCGACACCACCCCGGCACACGCCCCCGATTCCCGGCCCACCGCCCCCCGATTCCGACCCGGCAGCACGCGTCCTCACCGCCCGAGCCACCCGCCGCCCTCCGACGACGCCGGACCACCACGGGTTTCCGGGGGGAGCCCCACCCGCGCAGGGATCAAGCCTGACCGCCCGGAGCGGGTGGGGCTCCCCCCGGAAACCACCCCGAGACAAAAACGGGACGACGCAAGATCGAAGACACTGACACCATGGGCGCGTGCTGCTCACCCTGACCACCACCCACCGCCCGGCGACCGACCTCGGTCACCTGCTGGTCAAGCACCCCGACCGCGCGCACACCTTCGACGTGCCGGTCGGCACCGCGCACGTGTTCTACCCGGAGGCGGGCGAGCAGCGCTGCACCGCCGCCCTGCTGCTGGACGTGGACCCGCTGCGGCTGGCCGGCGCGCGGGGCAAGGGTCGCGGCCGGCAGCAGGCGACGCCCCCGGAGGGCTTCACCCTCGGGCGGTACGTCAACGACCGGCCGTACGCCGCGTCCAGCCTGCTCTCCTCGGCGCTGTCCAAGGTGTACCGTTCCGCGCTGCGCGGCGAGTCCCGGGAGCGCCCCGAACTGGCCCGTACGCCGATCCCGCTGGAGGTGCGGGTGCCGGTGCTGCGCTGCCGGGGCGGCGCGGACGTGGCGGCCCGGATGTTCGGCCCGCTCGGCTGGGCGGTGACCGCGACCCCGATCCCGCTCGACGAGCGGCACCCGGAGTGGGGCGACAGCCGGTACGTCGACCTGACCCTGACCGGGACGCTGCGCGTCGCCGACGCGCTCAACCACCTCTACGTCCTGCTGCCGGTCCTGGACGACGCCAAGCACTACTGGGTGGCGCCCGACGAGGTGGACAAGCTGCTCCGGGCCGGCGAGGGCTGGCTGGCCGGCCACCCGGAGCGGGGCATGATCACCCGCCGCTACCTGGCGCACCGGCGGGCGCTGGCCGGGCTGGCCCTCGCCCGCCTCGCCGAGCAGCGGTTGACCGACGAGCCGGCCGCCGCCGAGCCCGACACGGTGGACGAGCCCACCCTCCGCCAGCCGACGCTGGCGGCGCGGCGGCGGGAGGCCGTCCTCGCGGCACTGGTCGAGTCCGGCGCGAGCCGGGTGCTGGACCTGGGCTGCGGCGGGGGCGCCCTGCTCGCCGCGCTGGTCGGCGACCGCCGGTTCACCGAGATCGTCGGCACCGACGTGTCTTCGCACGCGCTGACCCTGGCCGCCCGGCGGCTGCGGCTGGACCGCCTGCCGGAGCGGCAGCGGGACCGGGTCCGGCTCTGGCAGTCCGCGCTGACCTACCGGGACGACCGGCTGCGCGGCTACGACGCGGCGGTGCTGATGGAGGTCATCGAGCACGTCAACCCGCCCCGGCTGCCGGCGCTGGAGGACGCCGTCCTCGGTCACGCCCGCCCCGCCACCGTCGTGGTGACCACGCCCAACGTCGAGTACAACGTCCGCTACGAGGGCCTGCCCGCCGGGCGGTTCCGGCACGCCGACCACCGGTTCGAGTGGACCCGCGCGGAGTTCGCGGCGTGGGTCGACCGGGTGGCCGCGACCTACGGCTACTCGGCCGCGATCGGCGGGGTCGGCGACGACGATCCCGAGGTCGGCGCCCCCACCCAGCTCGCCGTGCTCACCCGCCAGGAGAACAGCCGATGACCACCCTCGACATCCCCGAGCTGGCCCTGGTCGCGCTGGTCGGCGTCTCCGGCTCGGGCAAGTCCACCTTCGCCCGCCGGCACTTCGCGCCCAGCCAGGTGCTCTCCTCCGACGCGTTCCGGGCGATGGTCGCCGACGACGAGAACGACCAGTCGGCCTCCGCCGACGCGTTCGACGCGCTGCACCACGTCGCCGCCACGCGGCTGCGGCGGGGCCGGCTCACCGTGGTCGACGCGACCAACCTCCAGCCGCACGCCCGGGCCGCCCTGGTGAGGGTGGCCCGCGAGCACGACGTGCTGCCGGTGGCCGTCGTGCTGGACGTGCCCGAGGCACTGGCCTGGGAGCGCACCGAGGGCCGCGCCGACCGCACCTTCGGCCGGCAGGTGCTCGCCCGGATGCAGCGTGACCTGCGCCGGTCGTACGGGCAGCTGGCCCGCGAGGGCTTCCGGAAGGTGCACGTGCTGCGCGGCGTGGACGAGATCGACGCCGCCGAGATCCGCTACGAGAAGCTGTTCAACGACCGGCGGGAGCTGACCGGGCCGTTCGACGTCGTCGGTGACGTGCACGGCTGCCGCGCCGAGCTGGAGGCGCTGCTCACCCGGCTCGGCTGGGAGCTGCGCCGCGACGAGCACGGCCGGCCGGTCGACGCGACCCACCCGGCGGGGCGTACCGCCGTCTTCGTGGGTGACCTGGTGGACCGCGGCCCGGACTCCCCCGGCGTGCTCCGCCTGGTCATGGGCATGGTCGCCGCCGGGCACGCGATCTGCGTGCCCGGCAACCACGAGCAGAAGCTGCTGCGCCGGCTGCGCGGCCGGGACGTGCGGCTCACCCACGGCCTGGCCGAGACGATGGCCCAGCTCGCGGCGGAGCCGGACAGCTTCGTGGCCGAGGTGGCGGCCTTCGTCGACGGCCTGGTCAGCCACTACGTGCTGGACGGCGGCCGGCTGGTGGTCGCGCACGCCGGGCTGAAGGAGGCGTACCAGGGCCGCGCGTCGGGCCGGGTGCGGGCCTTCGCGCTGTTCGGCGAGACCACCGGCGAGACCGACGAGTACGGGCTGCCGGTGCGCTACCCGTGGGCGCGGGAGTACCGGGGCTCGGCGATGGTGGTCTACGGGCACACGCCCACCCCGGAGCCGGAGTGGGTGAACAACACGATCTGCATCGACACCGGCTGTGTCTTCGGCGGCCGGCTCACCGCGCTGCGCTACCCGGAGAAGGAGCTGCTCTCGGTGCCGGCGGAGCGGGAGTGGTACGCCCCGGCCCGCCCGCTGACCGCCGCCCCGGCCCGACCCGACCAGGTGCTGGAGCTGACCGACGTGACCGGCCGGCGGCACATCGAGCACGCGTACGGGTCGCTGACCGTGCCGGCGGAGAACGCCGCGGCGGCGCTGGAGGTGATGAGCCGGTTCGCGGTCGACCCGCGTTGGCTGGCCTGGCTGCCGCCGACGATGACGCCCTGCTCGACGGCGACGGTGGGCGGCTTCCTGGAGCACCCGGCGCAGGCGTTCGCCGACTACCGCGCGGCGGGCGTGGACCGGGTGGTCTGCGAGGAGAAGCACATGGGCTCGCGGGCGGTGGTGCAGCTCTGCCGGGAGCCCGACGGCGGGCCGTTCGGCCCGGGCGGCGGGGTGGTGCACACGCGCACCGGCCGGCCGTTCTTCGGCGAGCCGCTCGACACCGGGCTGCTCGACCGGGTGCGCGCAGCGGTCGACGGGGCGGGGCTCTGGGCCGAGCTGGAGACCGACTGGCTGCTGCTCGACTGCGAGCTGCTGCCCTGGTCGGCGAAGGCGGGCGGGCTGATCCGCGAGCAGTACGCCGGGGTCGGCGCCGCCGGCCGGGCCGCGCTGCCCGCGGCGCTGGCCGCGCTGGAGGCCGCCGCCGGTCGGGGCCTGCCCGTGGGCGACCTGCACGACCGGATGGCCCGCCGACGCGACGAGATCGTGGCCTACTCGGACGCCTACCGGGCGTACGTGGGGCCGACCGACGGGCTGCGCGGGGTGACCCTGGCCCCGTTCACGGTGCTCGCCGGGGCCAAGGCCAGCTACGCCGACCGGGACCACGGCTGGCACCTCGGGCTGGCCGACCGGCTCTGCGCGGCCGACCCGGAGTTCTTCACCCCGACCCGTCGACAGGTGGTCGACCTGGCCGATCCCGCCGCCGAGGCGGCGGCCACGGACTGGTGGCTGGAGCTGACCGCGGCCGGCGGCGAGGGCATGGTGGTCAAGCCGTACGCCGGTCCGGCCGCCCGCTCCGAGCGGGGCTCGCTGCTCCAGCCGGGGATCAAGTGCCGGGGCCGGGAGTACCTGCGGATCATCTACGGCCCCGGGTACGACGAGCCGGAGCAGCTCGCCGCGCTGCGCCGCCGGTCGCTGGGGCGCAAGCGGGGGCTGGCGCTGCGCGAGCACGGGCTGGGGCTGGCGGCGCTGAACGCGCTGGTCGCCGGTGCGCCGCTGTGGCGCCGGCACGAGCTGGTCTTCGCGATCCTGGCCTGCGAGTCCGAGCCGGTTGACCCCCGGCTGTAGGTACGGTCCCCGCCGTCCCGGCCCCGGTCGGGACGGCGGGCGGGCGCGGGTGTGACGTCGAGCACCGGCACGCCGGGGAGCCACCTAGACTACGGACGTTCCGTCCCCGACCGGCATCCATCGGAGGTCACCTCGTGCCGACGCCCACCACCACCCTGGCCCTGGGGCCGAGCTGGCTCGATCCAGAGGTGTTGATCTCGACGTTCGGGCTGATCGGCATCCTGGTCATCGTCTTCGCCGAGTCCGGCCTGCTGATCGGGTTCTTCCTGCCGGGCGACTCGCTGCTGTTCACGGCGGGTCTGCTCACCGCCGACGGGAAGTACATCACCTACCCGCTGTGGCTGGTCTGCCTGCTGATCACCCTCGCGGCGATCGCCGGCGACCAGGTCGGGTACGCGTTCGGCCGCAAGGTCGGCCCGGCGCTGTTCCGCCGGCCGAACTCGAAACTGTTCAAGCAGGAGAACGTGCTGAAGGCGCACGACTTCTTCGAGAAGTACGGCGCGCGTTCCATCGTGCTGGCCCGCTTCGTGCCGATCGTGCGGACGTTCACGCCGATCGTGGCCGGGGTCAGCCGGATGAACTACCGCACCTTCGTCATCTACAACGTGATCGGCGGCGTCCTCTGGGGCACGGGCGTGACCGTGCTCGGCTACTTCCTGGGCCAGATCCCGTTCGTCAAGGCGAACATCGAGATGATCCTGATCGCCATCGTGGCGATCTCGGTCGTCCCGATCGCCGTCGAGCTGCTGCGGGCGCGGATGGCCGCCAGGCGTGGCACCACCGCGCAGGAGCGGGCCGCCGCCGAGGAGGCGATCCGCGAGACCCGCGAGCACTACGGCAAGCACTGAGCGGCCGGCCGTCCGGTGCCGTCCCCGGTGGGGGATGGCACCGGACGATCGGTACGGGTCAGCGAGCCTTCTTGGTGGCGCGCTTGCGCGGCGGGGTCAGCAGATCCGCGATCGTGGCGATCGCGGTCGGCACCAGCCGGTAGTAGGCCCAGACACCGCGCTTCTCCCGCTCCAGCAAGCCGGCCTCGGTGAGGATGCGCAGGTGGTGACTGACCGTCGGCTGCGAGAGGCCGAGCGGCGCGGTCAGGTCGCACACGCACGCCTCGCCCTCGGGCGCCGACTGGATCAGGCTGAGCAGCCGCAGTCGAGCGGGGTCGGCGAGGGCCTTGAGGACCCCGGCGAGACGCTCGGCATCGGCACGTTCGATCGGCTCGCCGGCAAGCGGCGAGATCTGAGGCATGGTCATTTCAGCCAACGCAGTTCCCACGTATTCCATCCTTCCACCAGCAGCATCGATCCGCCTGCATATCAGCAGATCCGAATCGGCAGACTTTTACGCCACAAGGCCGAGGTCAGCCAACGTATAGGCCGCCCGATAAGGCAGTCCGGCAGCTCTCACCGCGTCGCCGGCGCCTCGATCAACAATAACCGCCACACCCACGATCTCGGCCCCGACCTCACGAAGGGCCTCGACCGCCGTCAACACACTCCCCCCGGTGGTGGACGTGTCCTCCACCGCCAGCACCCGCCGGCCGGCCACGTCCGGTCCCTCGATCCGGCGCTGGAGCCCGTGCGCCTTGCCCGCCTTGCGGACCACGAACGCGTCCAACGGATGATCAGTCGCGGACGCGGCGTGCAGCATGGACATCGCCACCGGATCGGCGCCCAGGGTCAGGCCACCCACCGCGTCGTAGTCCCAGTCGGCGGTCAGCTCGCGCATCACCCGGCCCACCAACGGGGCGGCCTGGTGATGGAGCGTGACGCGACGCAGATCGACGTACCAGTCCGCCTCGCGCCCGGAGGAGAGCACCACCCGGCCGTGGACCACCGCCAGGTCGGTAATGAATTTACGCAGGTCGTCGTGGTCCCCCATGGGGGTAGAGGGTACTGCGCAAGTCTGGGAGCCGCGTGGCGGGTCCACCCGGATCAACCGTGGGAGCGACCGATGGATGGCGATGGCCGGCTACGCTGAGCGACCGTTCAGCCGGTGGGGCGGGCGATCGACGCCGACCGGCGGCCCGGCGCGGCCCCGTTGCGGCGGTCAGCCGCCGTCGCGGCCGATGCGGCCCCGGGTGTCGCGGGCCACCGCCTCCAGCAGCCGCCGGGGCGCGTGCCGCAGACCGGCGACGGCCAGCTTGTACTTCCACGCGGGGACGCTGACCAGCTTGCCTTTGCGCAGGTCACGCAGCGCTTCGTCGACCACGTCGTCGGCCCGCAGCCACATCCACTCCGGGGTCTTCGACATGTTGATGCCGGCCCGCTCGTGGAACTCCGTCCGCGTGTAGCCGGGGCAGAGCGCCATCACGCGGACGCCGAACGGCCGCGCGGACTGGCCGACGGACTCACTGAAGTTGGTGACCCACGCCTTGCTGGCCGAGTAGGTCGAGCCCGGCATGACCGCCCCGAAACCCGCCACGGAAGAGACATTTATCACTGCCCCGTGGCGCCGCTCCGTCATCGGACGCAGGGCCGCGAGGGTCAGCCGCATCACCGCGTGCACGTTGAGCCGCAGCAGCCGCGCCTCGTCCTCGACGGACGACCGCAGGAACGGGGTGTTCAGGCTGATGCCGGCGTTGTTGACCAGCAACTCGACCGGCGCCCCCTCCGCCAGCCGCCGCTCCACGGCCGCGCAACCGTCGTCGGTGGACAGGTCGGCCGGGATCGTCTCGACCTCCCGGCCGTGCCGCGCGGTCAGTTCGGCCGCCGTGTCGGCCAGCCGGGCGGCGTCCCGCGCCACGAGCACCAGGTGCCAGCCGTCCGACGCCAGCCGGCGGGCGAAGGCGGCGCCGATGCCGGCGGTCGCGCCGGTGACCAGGGCCCGCCGCCCGGTGGTCGGCTGGTCGAGCGTCACGGGCGATCCTCACTAGGCGGGTACGAAGGCGCGGGCGGCTGGTGCCACGAGTGCTGGGTGGGCGGCGGTGCGGGCTGCTGCGGGTCGGCGGGCGGTGCGGGCGGCGGCGTGGGTTGCTGCGGGGCGGGTGCCGCTGGTCGGCGGCGGAACCAGGCGTTCGCCGCCGGCAGGGCCAGCAGCGTTGCTACCACAAGGTAACCGAGCACCTGGCCGACGGAAAGCCCCGCGCCCAACGGAATCCACCAGGAGGGGTGGGCGTCGTCGACGAGGCCCAGCAGCTCCCCCGTCGCCCGGTCGTCCTCGCCGAGTCGCAGCGGGGCGGCGCGCTGGCCGACCAGCACCGCCAGCGCGCAGCAGCCGAGGATCAGGCCCAGGCCGGACACCACCCAGGTCGCGGTGCGCGCGCCGGAGCGGCCGGCCCGCAGGCCGAGGGCCAGGCCGGCGAGGAGCAGCCCCGCCAGCAGGCTCACCACCACGGTGAGCACGGTGGACACGCGCAGCAGGGTGACGATGCGGTCGACCTGGTCGGGGCCCGCCGAAGTGTCCCCGGCCGCGTCGCGGAACCGGTCCACGGTGCCCCCGAGGGTCGCCGCGCCGGCGACGGCGTACGCCAGGGCGGCGACCGCCATCAGCACCAGCGCCGCCACGGCCAGCGTGACCACGGCCGGGCGACGGGCCGGTGCCCGATCGGGGTACGACACGACGAGTCCCTCCGGTAGGCGTCGGGATGCAACCTACTCGGAGGGACCGTCGGCGTCGCTGTTATCGACCGGTCAACTCACCGGCGGCGGCGTCGGACCGGGGCGGTCCGAGCCGGGTTGCTCGCCACCCGGGGTCGCCCCCGGCTGACCCTGGTGCCCGCCGTACGGAGAGGACGGTGGCTGGCCGCCCGGAGCCGGGTAGCCGGGCTGGCCCGGTGCCGGCGGCTGGCCGGGTGCCTGCGGATACCCCGGCGTCTGCGGGTAGCCGGGCTCGCCGGACGTCTGCGGGTGGCCCGGGTAGGCCGCGCCCGGGACCGGCGGCTCCCACGCCTGCTTCGGCTTGCGGAAGAACTCGTTGGCCTTCGGCAGCGCCAGCAGGATCAGCGCGGCGAGCAGCGAGAGCAGCCCGATCACGGCGACCAGCGTGGAGACCGGGTTGACCCAGCCGGGCAGCGCCTCCTCGAGGCGACGCTGGACCTCCTCCGGGCTCGGCCCGTTGCCGGTCGTCTGGCCGGTGCCGCCGAAGCCGCCGCCGGCCAGGCCGCTGGCCAGGCCGCCGCCCACGCAGCAGACCAGGATGCCGCCGATGATCCAGGTGGTGATCCGCGCCCCGTTGCTGCCCCGGTTGTTGAACACGCCCAGTACGGCGAGCACCACCGCGAGCAGGAGCAGGATGACGGCACTGACGATGGTGATGACCTTGGTGATGTCCGCCAGGTTCTGCACGCCGTTGGCCTCGGTGCCCCGGTAGGCCTCGTCGAGCACCCTGGAGACGGTGCCGAGAGTGGACAGCGTGATGATGACGCCGATGAGCTGGGTGAGCGCGAACAGCCACAGCAGATACGTGGAAATGGTCACCACACCCGGCCGGGTGCGGGCCGGCGTGTTGTGGGGATCGACCATGATTCTCCCTCCCTAAGATCGCGGTCACACCGTATCGAGATCGGGCCAGTCGGGCACGACAGGCGGACACCGACCCGCCGTGCGGCATCGACATACCCACACACGGCGGGCCGCGACACGCGTCAGTAGCCGCGCCACTCCGCCCGCGCGTACTCCAGCACCCGGGGCTGGAGCAGGGTGGAGGCCGGCACGTCCACGCGGCGGCGGTCGGCGGGGAAGGCCCCGGCGGCGGAGAGCGTCGCCGCGTCGAGGAAGCGCAGCGCCGGCGCGTCCGGCGGCAGGGCCAGGGCGGGCGCGGTCGCGCCGGGGGCGGCGAGCAGGAAGCCCCAGTCACCGAAGGACGGCACGTCCACGTGGTACGGCGTGGTGGCGAAGCCCGCCTCGCGCAGCGAAGCCTCGATCGACCAGTACGACCGGGGCGCGAAGTACGGCGAGCCGGACTGCACGACCAGCCGGCCGCCCTCGGCGAGCACCGCGCGCACCAGCGCGTAGAACTCGACCGTGTAGAGCTTGGCGGTGGCCGTCTCGTCCGGGTCGGGCAGGTCGGCCACCACCGCGTCGAACCGGTCCGTGGCGGTACGCAGCCACGAGAACGCGTCGGCGTGCACCACCCGGACCCGGGAGTCGTCGAACGCCCCGCCGTTCAGCCGGCGCAGCTGCGGCTCGCTGCGGGCCAGCGCCACCACCGCCGGGTCCAGGTCCACCACCGTGACCCGCCGGACGTCCGGGTAGCGCAGCAGCTCGCGTACGGCGAGGCCGTCGCCGGCGCCGAGCACCAGCACCTCGCCGCGCGGGCCGTTCAGCACCGGGTGCACCAGTGCCTCGTGGTAGCGGTACTCGTCGACGGAGCTGAACTGGAGGTCGCCGTTGAGGAAGAGCCGCAGGTCGGTGCCGGTCCGCCCGGTCTCGGGGACCGAGCGGGTGAGCACGATCTCCTGGTAGCGGCTGCGCTCGGCGTGCACCACCGGGTCCCGGTAGAGCTGCTGGCGGGCGGTCAGCTCGAAGTCGTGCGCGGTCACCCACGCGTACCCGAGGCTGAGGAAGACCACGACGGTGCCGGCGCCGAGCGCGACGCGGGCCCGGCGGCTCAGCTCGCGCCGGAAGACCGTGCAGACCAGCGCGAGCCCGGCCACGGCGTTCACCGCGCCGACCACCAGCGCGCCCTTGAGCTGCCCGAAGACCGGCAGCAGCAGGAACGGGAAGGCCAACCCGCCGAGCAACGCGCCGACGTAGTCGGCGGCGAACAGGTCCGCCACCGCGCTGCCGGCGGCCTGCTCCCGGATGCGTTGCAGCAGCACCATCAGCAGCGGGATCTCCGCGCCGATCAGCAGGCCCAGCACGAACGCGGTGGCGACCAGCGCCGGGCCGTAGAGGTCCAGCCACGCGAAGGCCGCGTAGAGGCCGAGGACGGAGAGACCGCCGAGCAGGGCCAGGGCCAGCTCGATCGCGGCGAACGCGGCGGCGGCGCGCGGCTGCAACGGCTTGGCGGCGAGCGCGCCGACGCCCATCGCGAACACCATCACGCCCAGCACGATCGACGCCTGCCCGACCGTGTCCCCGATCAGGTAGCTGCCCAGGGCGACCAGGGCCAGCTCGTAGACCAGGCCGCAGGCGGCGCAGACGAAGACCGCGACGAGCACCGCCGCGCGGGACAGCCGCCACCGCGCGGGCGCCGGCGCGTCGACGGTCACCGGCCCTCCGGCGTACGCCGTGCGTCCCGCTCGGCGGGCTGCCGGGGAGCCGTGGGCGTCCGCCCGCCGGCCTTGCCTCCCTCGGCCTCCTTGCGGAGCTGGCGGCGGCGCTGCCACAAGCCGACGGCGACCAGCAGCCCGGTGAGCAGCAGCAGGCCGAACGCGGCCAGGAGGTAGCCCCAGCGGTCCCGCCACAGGTCGCTGCTGGCGTCGGGTAGCGGCGCGGGGGTGGCCGCGTCGACTGCCGGGGTGGCGGCCGGCTCCACCAGTCCCGCCTCGGCGGCGAGCAGGGGCAGCGTCACGGCGGCCCGGGTGATCGCCCAACCCGGGTCGTCGACGAAGACGTCCTCGGTCAGGCCGAACCGCTCCAGCCCTTGCTCGATGCGCAGCAGCTGACTGGTGGAGATGTCGGCGGACCCCGTCACGTCGATACGCGCGAAGTCGTTGCTCTCGCTGCTCTCCGAGGTGTAGGCGACCTGGGCGTCCACCTGCACCCAACGGGGACAGGCCGGGTTCTCCTCGACCGCGACCCCGTCACCGAGGTTCGACCCGACGCTCAGCGGGTCGCTGTAGCTGTAGCTGTAGTAGTCCTCCAGCACCCAGCCGTAGCAGATGCCCTGGCTGTCGGTGGAGCGCTGGAGGATCGGCACGGTGTCACCGCGTTCCTGCGCGGTCGGTGCCGGCACGTCGTCGTCTCCCGAACCGCTGTTGACCATCCCGGCCACCACGCAGCCGAGGACGACCAGGCCGGTGATCAGCCAGAAGACCCAGGCTCCCGTCGACTTCTTCGCGGCCGGCGCGGCGGGTGTCTTCGTGCCGGCCATCAGCTGATAGCGGCGGCGATGATCGCGCCGGTGGCCAGGTGGACGACGGCGGAGACCCAGACCGCCGGGTGCGGCTGCGGGTCGACCAGGATCTCCCCGAGCCTGCCCGGCGTGGCCGCGTCGAGCAGCAGGAACGCCGCCGCCATGATGACCAGGCCGAGGATGCCGTACGCGGCCGCGCCGACGATGCCGAGCACGAAGTCGTCGGCGCTGGCGGCGATGGCGGCCACCACGATGATGCCGACGCCCGCCAGGTTGGAGGCGAGCAGCAGCGCGGCGTTGCGGTTGCGCTCGACCCAGATCAGCTCGTGGAGCTTTCCGGGGGTGGCCACGTCGACGAGGGCGTAGCCGACGGCCATCAGGACGACACCGACCACGCCGTAGGCGAGCGTGACCAGCAGATCGGTGACCAGCGTCTGCAAGGGGACTCCAGGGGTTTCGTCGGGGTGAGGGGATGGGCTACTTGCCGGAGCCCGGGCCGCCGCCGCGCACGGTGCTGCCCCGGCCCCAGCCCCAGTGGTTGCCCACGGTGGAGTGGTAGCGCGGGTACGCCGTGCCGAGGCGTTCCAGCAGGATCACCGAACCGGCGGCGATGGGCAGGATCACCACCGAGTCGTCGTCGTAGCGCAGGTAGACGCCGCTGCCGTCGACGTACTGGTCGGCCGGCTGCCACGCGTCGGTGACCTCCTTCGCCACCTGGCTGGGCGACCGGTTCGAGGTGTAGGCGACGGCGTTCCCGCCGATGTCCCGGCTCGCCGCCCGGGTGTACCTGTCCTCGACGAAGCCGCGGGGCGAGAAGTTGCCGTAGAAGATGGCGAAGGCGGCGACCAGCGCGCCGATGACGGCGAACGCCACCCCCACCACGAACCAGCGTCGGTACGTCATCGCAGTGCCACCACCGTCTCGGTCAGGACCAGCTCGTTGGTCTGGGGATACGCGTGCCAGGTGCGCCAGCCGAGGGCGCCGTCCGGCGGATCGGGGCGCACCGACAGCGCGGTCACCGCGTCGGCGTCGCCGGGGAAGACCCCCACCAGCGCGTACGGGTCGTCGGCCAGGTCGGCGCGCAGGGCGGCCACCCGGTCGCTCAGCCCGGTTCCGGCGGGCCGCAGCACGGTCGCGGTGAAGCGGTAGCCGTTCGCCTCGTCCTGCACCGCTTGCGGCAGCTCGGGCGGGCGGCCGGGCAGGCAGGCGACCGTCTCGGTCAGCGTGGTGCCTCCAGCGCGCAGGACCACCTGGTGCGAGGCGCCGAGCAGGCGCAGCCGCAGCCGGACGCCGCCGGGCAGGTCGAGGTCGAGCACGTGCAGCGCGGGCAACTCGTCGTCGCCGAGGGCCAGGCTGAGGTCGGCGGCGCTGGTGTCGACGTACGGGGCGTCGAGGGTGACGAGCATCAGTCCACCTCGGCCTGCGGGTAGATCATCACGTCGGCGCGGTGCAGCACCTCGCCCAGCGCCACCTCCCAGCCCGCCTCGCCGTACGCCTCGAAGGAGAGCCGGGCCCCGCCGGGCGCCTGGTAGTCGTGGTACCGCATGGTGCCGGTCGGGTCGAGGCCGGTGGTGCCCGTCGCGGTGTAGCGGGCCTGGCCGGACTCGTCCCAGTTGTAGCGACGGCCGGCGAAGTCGATCGTCGGGGCGCCCGGGGTGACGGTGGCGCCCGGCTCGGCGGCCCAGAGCACCAGCTCCAGCTCCGGGTCCTCCTCCACCGAGAGCCAACGGCGCACGCCCGCGGCGTCGTCGAGCAGGTGCTCGGCCCAGCTCCAGCCGCCCTCGACCAGGCGGATCGAGCCGCGGACGGCGTACGACGTCCCGCGGATCTCGACGATGTCGCCGGGCTTCAGGCGGCGGGGGTCGCCGCGCAGCGCGTCGGCGTCCCGGTCCCGCAGCGGATCGCCCGGCTCCTTGGGGCGCTGCGGCCGGGACCGACCCCGGCGCAGGGCCACCACGGCGACCACCACTCCGGCCACCCCCACCAGACAGCCCGCCGCCGTCAGCAGGTACGCCACCGACCCGTCCACCGACCACCTCCCCAGGTACGTCGGCGGAGACGGTAACAACCCCGCGCACCTGGGGAAACCTGCCGTCGTTCGAGTGAGGAACCGATTACGCGACGTGCTGGATGGTTCCGTCGTCCGCGGTCCCCGATCCGGCGTCGCCCGGCCGGGGCGGGGCCTCGTGTGCCGCCGGATCGGGACAGATCAGGTGACCGGGCGGGGCGGCCTGGTGACCGCCGGGGCTGGCCGCCGGGACGTGAGCGCCGGGCCCCGCCGGTGGGGCGTAGGCGCCGGGCCAGGCCGGCGGGACGTGTCCGCCGGCCCAGGCCGCCGAGGCGTAGGCGCCGGACCCGGCCGGCGGGGCGTAGGCGACGGGGATCACGGCGTACCCGGCCGGCGGCAGCGGCGCGGCGGGGGACGCGGCCCGGGGCACGAACCACCGGTGGGCGGGCGGCAGCGCCAGCAACAGCACCACCGCGAGGGTGAGCAGCAGCACGGTCAGCACCCCGAGTCCGGCCAGCGGGAACAGCACCGCATCGAAGGGGTCGGACTGCGAGTAGAGGGTCTCGACGAACTTCGACTCCGCCCAGAAGTCGGCCTCCGGGTCGACCGGCCCCTCGACGGGATACTCCTCCTCCGCGTACGGCTCGTCGAGGCCGAGGCCGAGGCCGAAGAGCAGGGGGAACACGAGCACGCCGGCGAAGCTCTGGCCACAGCAGACGACCAGTTGGACGCCGCCGGCCACGAAGACCAGGATCCGGGCGACGTTGCCGCCGCGCCGCACCGGCAGCGCCGTGGCGGCCAGCCAGAGCGCGAGCAGCAGGGCGGGCAGGCCGAGCACCACCGCCCCGACGACGTTGCTCCAGCGCTCGCCGCGCACCTCGTCGGGATCGGCGTCCGGGACCGCCCGCACCGCACGGTCGATCTGGCCGTCCCACTGGATGGCCTGGGTGACCACCAGGGCCACCAGCCCGAGGAGGACGAGCACAGTCGCGAGTTGCAACCAGAAGGCGATGGTGACGGTGGCGGGACGGGGCGGGCGTACCGGCGCGTCGGCGGGAGGCGTCATGGGACGGAAGCTACGGACCGCCGGCACCGGCCGGCAGGGCCGATCGGGCGGGGCCGGCCGGCGAACGGATCATGCGCCGGCGAGCCGCTCCGACGCGTACCCGCCCAGGGTGGCGCGGCCCATGACACAGCCGGTGAACGTGCCGAACTCCGCCGGGTCGTCCCGCAGCGCCGTCCAGGCCGCCCGGCCGGCCGCCGGGTCGATCCCCTCCAGCAGCGTGGCGGCGTAGACGCGGCCCGCCGGGGTGCCCTCGGCGAGCAGCCGGTCGAGTTGCCCGCGTACGTCCCCGGGGTCGTCGGCGAGCGCCGCCTCGACCCGCCGGTACGCCTCGGTCACCGGCAGCAGCGTGCCGGCGATCCCGACCCCGCCGAACGCCACCGTGTCGGCCTGCCGTAGCTCGTCGAGGGCCGCCCCGACCTCCCGGTCCCGCTTCTTCCCGATCCCGAACATGCCCATCTCCTTCCCCGCCGCGCCCCGCCCGACTCTCTGAATCATGAGGTTGGCGGCAGTTGTCGAGATCCAACTCGCCGCCAACCTCATGATCGATGCGGGTCGGGCAGGGGTCAGGCCGTCGAGACCGAGAGGGCGTCCTTCGTGTCCGCCAGGTCGACGCGAACCGTGTCGCCGTCGCGGATCCGGCCGGCCAGGAGGGCCTTGGCGAGCTGGTCGCCGATCGCCGTCTGGACCAGGCGGCGCAGCGGCCGGGCCCCGTAGATCGGGTCGTAGCCGTGCTCGGCGAGCCACCCCCGGGCGGCGTCGGTGATGTCCAGGCCGAGGCGGCGGTCCGCCAGCCGCCTGCGCATCCGGTCGAGCTGGATGTCCACGATGGCCCGCAGGTCGTCACCGTGCAGCGCGGCGAAGACCACGATGTCGTCCAGCCGGTTGAGGAACTCCGGCTTGAAGTGCGACCGGACCACCGCGAGGACACCCTCCCGGCGCTGCTCCTCGGCCAGCGTCAGGTCGCCGATCACCGACGACCCGAGGTTGGAGGTGAGGATCAGGATGGCGTTGCGGAAGTCCACCGTGCGGCCCTGCCCGTCGGTGAGCCGGCCGTCGTCCAGCACCTGGAGCAGGACGTCGAAGACGTCCGGGTGGGCCTTCTCGACCTCGTCCAGCAGGATCACCGAGTACGGCCGGCGGCGTACCGCCTCGGTGAGCTGGCCGCCCTCCTCGTAGCCGACGTAGCCGGGCGGGGCGCCGACCAGGCGGGCGACGGAGTGCTTCTCGCCGTACTCGCTCATGTCGATGCGGACCATGGCCCGCTCGTCGTCGAAGAGGAACTCGGCGAGCGCCTTGGCCAGCTCGGTCTTGCCGACGCCGGTCGGGCCCAGGAAGAGGAAGCTGCCGGTCGGGCGGTCCGGGTCGGCGACCCCGGCCCGGGCACGGCGGACGGCGTCGGAGACCGAGCCCACGGCCTCGGCCTGGCCGACCACGCGGGCGCCCAGCGACTCCTCCATCCGCAGCAGCTTGGCGGTCTCGCCCTCCAGCAGCCGGCCGGCAGGGATGCCGGTCCAGGAGGCGACCACGGCGGCGATGTCGTCGGCGCCGACCTCCTCCTTGAGCATCGCGCCGTCGGCCTGGAGCCGGGCCAGTTCCTCCTCGGCCTGCTTCAGCTCGGTCTTGAGGGCGGGAATCCGGCCGTAGCGCAGCTCGGCGGCGCGCTCCAGCTCGCCGTCGCGCTCGGCCCGCTCGGCCTCGCCGCCGAGCCGCTCCAGCTCCTCCTTGGCGGTGGAGAGCTTGGTGATGTGGTCCTTCTCCAGCTTCCAGCGGTCGGCGAGGGCGGTGAGCTGCTCGCGCTTGTCGGCCAGCTCCTTGCGCAGCCGCTCCAGCCGCTCGGCGGAGGCGGCGTCGGGCTCCTTGGCCAGCGCCATCTCCTCGATCTCCAGCCGGCGCACCGCCCGCTCGATCTCGTCCACCTCGACGGGCCGGGAGTCGATCTCCATCCGGAGCCGGGAGGCGGACTCGTCGACCAGGTCGATCGCCTTGTCCGGCAGGAACCGGTCGGTGATGTAGCGGTCCGACAGTGCCGCGGCGGCGACCAGGGCGGCGTCGGTGATGCGTACGCCGTGGTGCACCTCGTAGCGCTCCTTGAGGCCGCGCAGGATGCCGATGGTGTCCTCGATGGTCGGCTCGCCGACCAGCACCGGCTGGAAGCGGCGCTCCAGGGCCGGGTCCTTCTCGATGTGCTCGCGGTACTCGTCGAGGGTGGTCGCGCCGACCATCCGCAGCTCGCCGCGGGCCAGCATCGGCTTGAGCATGTTGCCGGCGTCCATCGAGCCCTCGCCCTTGCCGGCGCCGACGACGGTGTGCAGCTCGTCGAGGAAGGTGATGACCTGCCCGTTGGAGTTCTTGATCTCCTCCAGGACGGACTTCAGCCGCTCCTCGAACTGGCCCCGGTACTGCGCGCCGGCGACCATCGCGCCGAGGTCGAGCGAGACCAGCTTCTTGTCGCGCAGCGACTCGGGCACGTCGCCGGCGACGATCCGCTGGGCCAGGCCCTCGACGATCGCGGTCTTGCCGACGCCCGGCTCGCCGATCAGCACCGGGTTGTTCTTGGTACGCCGGGACAGCACCTGGATCACCCGGCGGATCTCCGAGTCCCGGCCGATGACCGGGTCGATCTTGCCGTCGCGGGCGCTGGCGGTCAGGTCCACGCCGTACTTGGCCAGGGCCTGGTAGGTCTGCTCGGGGTCGGTGGTGGTGACCCGCCGGTCCCCGCCGCGCACGGTCGGGAAGGCGGCGACGAGGTTCTCCTCGGTGGCGCCGGCCGACTTCAACGCGCCCGACACCGCGCCACCCACCCGGGCCAGGCCGGCGAGCAGGTGCTCGGTGGAGGTGTACTCGTCGCCGAGCGGCCGGGCGATCTGCTCGGCGGCCCCGATGGCGTTGACGAACTCGCGGGCCAGGGTCGGCTCGGCGATGCTGGAGCCGCGCGCGGCGGGCAGGGCGTCGACCGAGCGCTGGGCGACCCGGCGCAGCTCGGCGGGGTCGGCCCCGACGGCGCGCAGCAGGCCGGCGGCGGTCGAGCCCTCGGTGTCCAGCAGCGCCAGCAGCAGGTGCCAGGGCTCCACGGTGGCGTGACCGCGCTGGTTCGCCATCGCGACGGCACCGGTGATGGTCTCGCGGCTCTTGGTGGTGAGTCGTTCCGTGTTCATGGGCTCCCCCGGATCGGCGTGTCCACTGGGAAGGACACAACCAGAGTTGAGCCTATTCCGCTCAACCCTGACGGTGTGAGCTGAATCACTCTCGCCGCCCGGACGTGCCCAGCGGTGTCTGCGATCGATTGGACGGGCGGTTCTGGTGGCGGGGAAGCGCTGAGCGACCACACAGCGGAACCGCGCTCGTTGCCAAGATCTGCGCGGGCCGACCAGGGGTAGCCTGGCCGTGTGCGCGTACGTGTTGAACAGACCGCCCTGCCGGGAATCGGGGTCCGTCACGATCTGTTGACGGAGTCCGGTCGCCGCCTCGGTGTGGTCTCCCACCGCAATGGCCGCCGTGACCTCGTCCTGTACGACCCGGACGATCCCGACTCATGTCAGCACGACATACCGCTGACGGACGACGAGGCGGAGGCGCTCGCCGACATCCTCGGCGCGTCGCTGATGCTCGGTCAGCTGTCCGGGCTGCGGGAGCAGGCCGCCGGCCTGCTCACCGAGCAGATCGCCATTCCGGCCGGCTCGAAGTACGTCAACCGGAAGCTCGGGGACACGCAGGCACGTTCCCGCACGGGCGCCTCGATCGTGGCCGTGCTGCGCCACGGCGAGGTGATCGTCTCGCCGGAGCCCTCCTTCCGCTTCGCCGCCGGTGACGTGGTGGTCGTGGTCGGGACCCGCCAGGGCCTCGACGGGGTCACAGCCATCCTTGCCGACAGCGACCCGGACGGCTGAGGCGCGGATGCACGAAACGACGACACTGCTCATCGAAGTCGGCGCACTGCTCTTCCTGCTCGGCCTCCTCGGCCGGCTGAGCCGCCGGATCGGCCTCTCACCCATCCCCCTCTACCTGCTCGCCGGGCTCGCGTTCGGGCACGGCGGCCTGCTGCCCCTGGCCGCCAGCGAGGAGTTCTTCGCGGTCGGCGCCGAGATCGGCGTGATCCTGCTGCTGGTCATGCTGGGCCTGGAATACTCGGCCAACGAGTTGGTCGGCAACCTGCGCGCCGCGGCCCCGGCCGGCCTGATCGACGGGCTGCTGAACGCGCTGCCCGGGGCGGCGTTCGCGCTGCTGCTCGGCTGGGACTGGATCGCCGCCCTGGTGCTCGCCGGCATCACCTGGGTCTCCTCCTCGGGGGTCATCGCCAAGGTCCTCGCCGACCTGGGCCGCCTCGGTAACCGGGAGACCCCGGTGATCCTCTCGGTCCTGGTGATCGAGGACCTGGCGATGGCGTTCTACCTGCCCCTGGCGACCGCGGTGCTCGCCGGCAGCGGCCTGCTGGGCGGCGGCATCGCGCTCGGTGTCGCGGTCGGCACCGTGCTGCTGGTGCTGGTGGTCGCGATCAGGTACGGCAACCTGATCTCCACCGCCATGTCGGCGAAGGACCCGGAGGCGCTGCTGCTCGGCGTACTCGGGATGACCCTGCTGGTGGCGGGCATCGCGGCCAAGCTCCAGGTGTCGGCGGCGGTCGGCGCGTTCCTGGTCGGCATCGCGCTGTCCGGGCCGGTGGCGCACCACGCGACCGAACTGCTCACCCCGCTGCGGGACCTCTTCGCGGCGGTCTTCTTCGTCTTCTTCGGTCTGGTCACCGACCCGCGGGACATCCCGCCGGTGCTGCTGCCCGCGCTCGCACTGGCCGTGATCACCATGGCGACGAAGACGCTCACCGGTTACCTGGCGGCTCGCCGGGTCGGCATCGCCGAACCCGGTCGCTGGCGGGCCGGCCTGGCCCTGGTGCCCCGGGGAGAGTTCTCCATCGTCATCGCGGGGCTCGCGGTGGCCGCCGGCAGCGTCGACCCGAAGCTGGCGGCGCTCGCCACGGCGTACGTGCTGATCACGGTCGTGACCGGGCCGATGCTGGCGCGGCTGCCCGACTTCGCGTGGTTCAAGCGCTGGCTGCGGAAGCGCGGCGCGGCCCAGCGGGCCCAACCGGTGCCGGCGCACGACTGACCGACGTCACCGTCCGGGCCGGGTCGACCGTACGGTCGGCCCGGCCCTCGCCCAACGGTTGTCGAATTGCCTCCGGCGGGGCCTACCGCCGGTCGACGCGCCGGGTTACCGTTTCGCCCCAGCAGCCAGAGCTCGCGGACGGCCTGAGCCGCCGCGGACGAGAGCGGAAGGTTGGCCGGTGAGCGTGCAGGAGTCGACGTTCCACGGCTTTGCCAACCCCGTCGATCCGACCCCCGCCGAGCTGCGCGCGTGGGCCTTCCAGCCCGACTCCGTGCCGCTGACCTCCATGCCGCCGGACTGGGACCTGCTGGTATCCGGTGACCGGCTGGTGGCGGTGCTCTTCGACCTGGCGATGGACCCGGCCTGCCCGGCCCGCCGGTTCGCCCTGCACTGCCTCTACATCTACGCCGCCGACGGCATCCGGACGAACTTCCGCGCCCACCCGAAGCGGCGCTTCCGGAAGCTGGTCGAGCAGGCCGAGCGGAACGGCGACGACCTGATGCGCACCTGGGCGTACAACAGCCGGGCGCTGCTGGCCCGGCCGGAGCTCTTCGTCTACCGGGACTGGTGCGAGGGCGGCCTGGTCCGGGAGAACCGCCGCATCGCCTGAGCGCCCCACACACCCGCACGGCGTCCCGGCCCGTACTCCACGACGGCGAACGTGCCGGGACCCCCACCCGGGACCTCTGGCGTCCCGGCCCGCCTCTGGACGGCGAACGGGCCGGGACCCCCGCCCGGGACCTCTGGCGTCCCGGCCCGTCCCTGGACGGCGAACGGGCCGGGACCCCCCGTGGGTCCCGGCCCGCACGTCGGCGGAGCGTCAGTGTTCCGATCCGCCCTGCTCGCGGCGTCTCGCCTCGTCACGTCCCTGGTCGATGCCGTGGTCGACCTGGTCGGCGAACCTGCCGTTCTTGATCTCGTCGGTGAAGCGGGTCTCGGTGAACCGGTCGAATCTCTCCCGGACGTTCTTCGTCACCTCGTCGAGCCGTTCCTCTGTCTGCTGGGCAACCTTCCTCGCCGCTTCCGTCATGGCTCCCCCTGCCATCGGAGTCCGGATTGAGATGGTTGGACCTGATTTTGAGGCTAGCGGATCCGGTGCCGTCCCCGCCGGCAAACCGGTAACCGTGGGCCCTTGCGGAGACGACGCACGTCCCGGTCGGAGGCGGGGCGGGGGCGGAAAGGCGACCGCGCCCGGCCGCGGGAGGGCGGCCGGGCGCGGTGCGGTGTCGTCAGCGGTCGGGGCCCCGCCGGGGACGCCAGACCACCAGCGCGGTGGAGGTGCGGTTGGTCGGGACGAGGTCGCTGCCCGGGAAGCGGGCCAAGGCCTCCAGCTCGGCGATCCGGCGGTACGCGGCGTCCAGTTCCGCCTCCAGCCGGGCCACCCGCTGCTGGGCCTGCTCCAGCAGCCGCTCCAGCCCGATGATGCGCTTGACCCCCGCCAGGTTGATGCCGTCGTCCTGGCTGAGCCGCTGCACCTCGCGCAGCAGCACCACGTCCCGCACGCTGTAGCGGCGGCCACCGCCGGCCGCCCGGCCCGGCTGGACCAGGCCCAGCCGGTCGTACTGGCGCAGGGTCTGCGGGTGCATCCCCGCCATCCGCGCCGCCACCGAGATCATCAGCACCTTGGCCTCGTAGGCAGGGTCACCCGAACCGACGAACTCGTCCGACATCCCGCTCACCTCCGCGTGCACTCCACCGAGCCGACTGAACACCGGGTCAACTGAATCGACGCACCCGCGCGTCGAGATGTTCCCGGGCGGCCGGCGGGGTCTGCGCGGCGAAGCTCTCCAACGCCGTACGCGCCTCGTCGGACACCCGCGCGGGCACCACCACGTCGAGGGTCACCAGCAGGTCACCCGCCCGCCCGTCGCGGCGGACCACGCCCTTGCCGCGGGCCCGCAGGATCCGGCCGCTCGGCGTGCCCGGCGGCACCCGCAGGGTCACCGCGCCGTCGAGGGTGGGCACCCGCAGGTCCGTGCCGAGCACGGCCTCCGCGAACGTGATCGGCACGGTCAGCGTGAGGTCGTCGCCCGTACGCCCGAACAGCTCGTCCGGTCGCACCTTGACGTGTACGAAGAGGTCCCCGGCCGGGCCGCCCCGCGCGCCGGGCTCACCCCGCCCCGCCAGCCGGATCTTCTGGCCGTCGGCCACCCCGGCCGGGAAGCGGACGTTCAGCGTGCGGGTCTTGGTGACCCCGCCGGTGCCCTGACACTCCGGGCACTTCTCCTCCACGATCGTGCCCACGCCCTGACAGTTGCGGCACGGCTCGGAGAAGCTGAACGACCCCTGGTTGCGGGTGGTCACCCCGGCCCCGTGGCACACCGGGCAGGTGCGCGGCTGGGTGCCGGGCTTGGCCCCGTTGCCGTGGCAGGTGTCGCAGACCCCCGGGGCGCGCAGCGTCAACGGGACGGTCACCCCGCGTACGGCGTCGCCGAAGTCGAGGGCCACCTCGGCCTCGACGTCCCGGCCCCGCGCCGGGCCCCGGGGTGCGGCCGGCCCGCCGCCGGGACCAGCGGCGCCGCCAGTGAAGATCGAACTGAACAGGTCCTGGAAGCCGGCCCCGCCGAAGCGGCGGTCGCCACCCCCACCGGCCGCGCCCCCGAACAGGTCGGAGACGTCGAACGGCATGCCGCCGGGCTGGCCGGCGCCACGGGCGTTGCGGCGGAACGCGCCCGAGCCGAACAGCGAGCGCAGCTCGTCGTACTCGCGGCGCTTGGCGTCGTCGCCGAGCACCGCGTACGCCTCGGAGGCGGCCTTGAAACGCTCCTCGGCCTTCGGGTCACCGGGGTTGTGGTCCGGGTGCGAATCCCGCGCCAGCTTCCGGTATGCCTTCTTGATGTCGTCGCCGGAGGCGGCCTTGTCCACGCCCAGCACGGCGTAGAAGTCCTTCTCGATCCAGTCCTTGGAACTCACCGGTCCACCCCCTCCCTACCTGGGGACCGACCGTCCCGCCCACCCGTTCGGGGTGGGCGGGACGATCCGGTCGTCGTTGCGCACTACTCCGGGTCGGCGACCGCGACCATGGCGGGTCGCAGCAGCCGCTCCCCGACCTGGTAGCCCCGGCGCATCACCTGCACACAGGTCGGCTCGGTGACGTCGGCCGAGGTCTGGTGGGCCACCGCCTCGTGCCGGGTCGGGTCGAACGGGTCGCCCTGCTCGCCGAACGCCGTCAGCCCGAACTTGCCGAGCGCCGTGGTGAGCTGCTCGGCCACCGTGCCGAACGGCCCGACCAGGTCGCCGTGCTCGCGGGCCCGGTCCAGGTCGTCGAGGATCGGCAGCAGCGCGGCGAGCACCGCGCCGGTCGCCTGCTCGGTGACCAGACCCTTGTCCCGGTCCACCCGCTTGCGGTAGTTGGCGTACTCCGCCGTCACCCGCTGCAGATCCCGGGTCCGCTCGTCGAGGTCCTTGCGCAGCGCCTCCAGTTCGGCGCCGAGCGCGGTCCCGCCGCCGTCGGCCGGCTGTGCCGGGGCGTCCACCACCGGCGGGCCGGCCACCTCGGCCGCCTCGACCTCGATCTCGTCGACCACGACCTCGGCCTCCTCGACCAGGCCCTCGGCCGGGGCGTCCGACCCGGCGTCGGCGGCGGCCGGCTCGTTGCTCTCACTGATCTTGCGGTTGTTGCGGATGACGACCCGCGGCCCGTCGCCGGCCTGCTCGGCGGGCGCGGAGCCACCCGGCGTCGACCCGGTCGCACCCGGGTCGGCGGCTCGTGGCTTCTCCGTCATGGGGTTACCTCATCCCTCTGCCGTGGTGCCGTGTCCGGGACGGACCGTCACTTCTTGTCCTCGTCCACGATCTCCGCGTCGACCACGTCGTCCGCGCCACCGGCCTGCGCGCCACCGGTCGCCCCGGCGCCCGCCGCACCCGCGGCACCCGGACCGGCCTCGCCCGGCTGCTCGCCCTGCTGGCTGTAGAGCAGCGAACCGGCCTGCTGGGAGACCTGCGCCAGCCGCTCGTGCGCCGACTTGATCTTCTCGATGTCCTGACCACCGAGGGCGCCGCGCAGCTCGCCGAGCGCCTCGTTGATCTGGTCACGGGACTCCGCCGGCAGCTTGTCGCCGCTCTCGGCCAGGAACTTCTCGGTCTGCCACTGGAGCGCCTCGGCCAGGTTGCGGGTCTCGGCCTCGTCGCGGCGACGCTTGTCGTCCTCGGCGTGCTCCTCGGCGTCGCGGCGCATGCGCTCGATGTCGTCCTTCGGCAGCGAGGAGCCGCCGGTGATCGTCATCTTCTGCTCCTTGCCGGTGCCGAGGTCCTTGGCGTGGACGTTGACGATGCCGTTGGCGTCGATGTCGAAGGTGACCTCGATCTGCGGCACGCCGCGCGGCGCCGGCGGGAGGCCGGTCAGCTCGAAGGTGCCGAGCTTCTTGTTGTAGGCCGCGATCTCCCGCTCGCCCTGGAACACCTGGATCAGCACCGACGGCTGGTTGTCGTCCGCCGTGGTGAAGACCTCGGAGCGCTTGGTCGGGATGGTGGTGTTGCGCTCGATCAGCTTGGTGAAGATGCCGCCCTTGGTCTCGATGCCCAGGCTCAGCGGGGTCACGTCGAGCAGCAGGACGTCCTTGACCTCGCCCTTGAGCACACCGGCCTGCAGGGCGGCGCCGACGGCGACGACCTCGTCCGGGTTGACGCCCTTGTTGGGCTCCTTGCCGGTGAGCTGCTTGACCAGGTCGGTCACGGCCGGCATGCGGGTCGAGCCGCCGACCAGGATGACGTGCTCGACGTCGGAGACCTTGATGCCGGCGTCCTTCACGGCCTGCTCGAACGGGCCCTTGCAGCGGTCCAGCAGGTCCTGCGTCATCCGCTGGAACTCGGCCCGGCTGAGCGTCACGTCCAGGTGCAGCGGGCCCGCCGCGCCGGCCGTGATGTACGGCAGGTTGATGTTGGTGGTGGTGGCGGCGGACAGCTCGATCTTGGCCTTCTCGGCCGCCTCGCGGAGCCGCTGCAGCGCCATCTTGTCCTGGGCCAGGTCGATGCCGTGCTCGCCCCGGAAGGTCTTCACCAGGTGGTCGATGATGCGCTGGTCCCAGTCGTCACCACCGAGGTTGTTGTCACCGCTGGTCGACTTGACCTCGATGACGCCCTCGGCCAGCTCGAGCAGCGACACGTCGAAGGTGCCGCCGCCGAGGTCGAAGACCAGGACGGTCTGCTCCTTGGAGCCCTTGTCCAGCCCGTACGCCAGGGCCGCCGCGGTCGGCTCGTTCACGATCCGCAGCACGTTGAAGCCGGCGATCTCGCCGGCCTCCTTGGTGGCCTGGCGCTGGCTGTCGTTGAAGTAGGCCGGGACGGTGATCACCGCGTCGGTGATCTGCTCGCCCAGGTACGCCTCGGCGTCCCGCTTGAGCTTCATCAGCGTGCGGGCCGAGATCTCCTGCGGGGTGTACTTCTTGCCGTCGATGTCGACGGACCAGTTGGTGCCGACCTCCCGCTTGACCGAGCGGATCGTCCGATCCGGGTTGGTCACCGCCTGGCGCTTGGCGACCTCACCGACGAGCACCTCGCCGTTGCGGGCGAACGCGACGATCGACGGGGTCGTCCGCGAGCCCTCAGCGTTGGCGATGACGGTGGGCTCACCGCCCTCCAGGACGCTGACGCAGGAGTTCGTCGTGCCGAGGTCGATACCGACCGCACGTGCCATCTTCGCTTCCTCGCTTCGTGACGTTGTGAGCCGCTCGTGGGCACCGCCCTGAGCTGCGTGGCGGGCGTCGCCCGCAGCGACCCCACCACAAGTTGAGTGAACTTGACTCAATAGTGCCACGCCCCCGGAAATCGTCAAGTCGAGGTTGAGCCGACCCGACGCAAGTCACGGGTACTACCGGCCGGTTGTCTTCCCTTGCGTCGGTCGGGCACGCTTTAGCGGTGACGACGCACGGCGACTCCGCCACCCAGGCCGACGCGCCCACCGTCGCAGCCCGCACCGGCTCCACGGACGCCGGGGAGGACCGGCCCGCCACCACCGGGGACGACAGCCTGCCCGCCGCGCTGGCCGACCTGCGCGCCGCGATCGGGGCGGCCCGGTTCCCGCTGGCGCTACCCTCCGCCGAGCCCGCCCGCCGGGCCGCCGGGAGCCTCACCGACCAGCTCGACGACTACCTGCTGCCCCGGCTGCGCCGGCTCGACGCGCCGCTGCTCGTGGTGGTCGGCGGGTCCACCGGCGCGGGCAAGTCCACCCTGGTCAACAGCCTGGTGCAGGCGCGGGTGAGCGCGGCCGGGGTGCTCCGGCCCACCACCCGCTCCCCGGTGCTGGTGTGCAGCCCGGCCGACTCCGGCTGGTTCCGTCAGGGCGAGCTGCTGCCCGGCCTCACCCGCACCAACGAGCCCAGCGAGGACCCGCACACCCTGCAACTGGTCACCGCCCCCGCCCTGCCGCCCGGGTTGGCCTTCCTCGACGCCCCCGACATCGACTCGGTGGTCGACGCCAACCGGGCCCTGGCCGGCCAGCTCCTGGCCGCCGCCGACCTCTGGCTCTTCGTCACCACCGCCGCCCGCTACGCCGACGCGGTCCCCTGGGAGCTGCTGCGCAGCGCCCGGGCCCGGGGCGCGGTGATCGCCATGGTGCTGGACCGGGTGCCCCCGGAGGCGGCCGACGAGATCGCCGCCCACCTGTCGGAGATGCTCGCCGCGCAGGATCTCGGCGCGGCCCCGCTGTTCGTGCTGCCGGAGACCTCGGTCGACGGGCAGGGCCTGCTGCCCGACCGGGTGACCGCGCCGCTCTCCGCCTGGTTCGCCCGGCTGGCCGCCGACGCCGACGCCCGGGCGGCCGTGGTCCGGCAGACCCTCGACGGCGCACTCGCCGCGCTGCGCCCGGCGGTCGAGGGGCTCGCCGACGCCGCCGACGAGCAGGTGACCGCCGCGGACGCGCTCGACGAGCGGGTGCGGGCGGCGTACCGGGGGGCGCACCGGGCCGTCGAGCAGGGGCTGAAGGACGGTCGGCTGCTCCGTGGCGAGGTGCTCGCCCGCTGGCAGGAGTTCGTCGGCACCGGGGAGTTCTTCCGCACGCTGGAGGCCCGGATCGGGCGGCTCCGCGACCGGGTGGTGGCCGCCGTCACCGGCCGTCCCGCGCCCGCCGCCGAGCTGCGCGAGGCGATCGAGTCCCAGCTGGTGACCCTGCTGCGCGGCGTCGCCGCCGAGGCGGCGGAGAACGCGTACACCGGGTGGAAGGCGCATCCCGCCGGGGCGGCACTGCTCGAGCCGGGGCTCGCCCACCCCGCCGGCGACCTGCCCGAGCGAGCCGAGCGCCTGGTCCGGGAGTGGCAGCGCGGCGTGCTGGAGCTGGTGCGGGTCGAGGGCGGCGACCGGCGCTTCGTGGCCCGCACGGCCGCGTACGCCGTCAACGCCACCGGGCTCGCCGTGATGATCGCCGTGTTCGCCTCGACCGCGTTCGTCCCGACCGGGCTGGAGGTCGCCACCGGGGCCGGCACCACGGTCGCCGCGCAGACCGTGCTCCAGGCGCTCTTCGGCGACCAGGCCGTGCGTACGCTCGCCGCCAAGGCCCGGGCCGACCTGCTGGACCGGGTGCGGGCCCTGCTGGACGACGAGGCCGCCCGCTACCTGGCCCGGACGGCGGAGGCCCGGCCCGCCCCGGACACCGCGGAGGCCCTGCGCCGGGCCGGCAACGGGGTGGAGATGGCCCGGCACCGCAGCGGCCTCGCCGACGCGGACGCCGCGCGCCTCCCCGGCACCGAGGGCGGAGGATCATGACGAACATCGTCGGGCGGATGCGCGAGGCGTTCCGTGGTGACCGACGGGTGGACGCCGACGCCCTGATGGCCCGCCTCGACGCCGTACGCCGGTTCCTCACGGTCGTCGACGGCCACCTGCCGGATTCGCGACTCGTGCCGGCGCACACCCTGGTCGAGCGGGCCGGCACCCGGCTGGCGCTCTCCCGCGACCACACCGTGGTGGCCCTCGCCGGCGCGACGGGCAGCGGCAAGTCCAGCCTGTTCAACGCGCTCGCCCGGATGGAGCTCTCCCCGGTCGGGGTGCGCCGCCCCACCACCGGCGTCACGCACGCCTGCGTCTGGGGGCCGCTCGACGGCGGCAACCGGCTGCTCGACTGGGTCGGGGTGCTGCCCCGGCACCGGTTCGTCCGGGAGAGCGTGCTCGACGGCGACGACGAGTCGGCCCTGCACGGGCTGATCCTGCTCGACCTGCCCGACTTCGACTCGGTGCAGCGGTCCCACCGGCTGGAGGTGGACCGGCTGCTCGGCCTGGTCGACCTCGTGGTCTGGGTGGTCGATCCGCAGAAGTACGCCGACCGCGTCATCCACACCAGCTACCTGCGCGAGTTCCACCGGCACAGGGACGTCACGCTGGTCGTGCTCAACCAGGCCGACCGGCTGCCCCCGGCCGAGCTGCCCCGGGTGCTGGCCGACCTGCGCCGCCTGCTCGACGCGGACGGCCTGGCCGGCGTGCCGCTGCAGGCCACCACCGCCGTGGAACCGGCGGGCATGGTCGGGCTCCGGGAGGCGCTGGAACGGACGGTGGCCGGGCGGCAGGCCGCGCTGCGCCGGCTCCAGGGTGACGTGGACACGGTGGTGGCCGGGCTCGACGAGCTGGTCGGGGGCGGGTCGTCGGCCGCCGGGCCGGACGACGCCGCCGTCACCGCGCTGCACCGGGCGCTGGCCGGCGCCGCCGGGGTGCCGACGGTCGCCGAGGCGGTCGAGCAGGCGTACCGGCACCGGGGCGCCGCCGCCACCGGCTGGCCGCTGGTCCGGGGCTGGCGGCGGCTGCGGCCCGACCCGCTGCGCCGGCTGCACCTGCCCGGCCCGGCCGGCGAGCGCGACGACCCGGCGGAGAGCCTGGTCGCCGCGACCTCGGTGCCCGACCCCACCGCCGCGCAACGCTCCGCGCTCGGGCTGGCGATCCGGTCCGTGGCCGACCAGGCCGGGGCGGAACTGCCCGCCTTCTGGCCCGCCGCGGTGACCGCCGCCGCCCGGTCGCGCCTCGGCGACCTGCCGGACGCGCTGGACCGCGCGGTCGCCGGCACCGACCTCGGCATGGACCGGCGGCCGCTCTGGTGGCGGATCGTCGGCGGCCTCCAGTGGCTGGTGACCCTGGCCGCGCTGGCCGGGCTCGCCTGGCTGGCGCTCGGCTACGGGCTGCGCGCGCTGGGCCTGCCGGAGTTGGCCGACCCGGCCGTCGGCGAGGTGCCGCTGCCCACCCTGCTGCTCCTCGGCGGCCTGCTCGCCGGGCTGCTGGTGGCGGCCCTGACCAGGCCGGCCGTCCGGTGGGCGGCCCGCCGCGCCCGCCGCCGCGCCGAGCACCGGCTCACCGAGCGGGTGACGGCGGTCGGCGAGGAGCAGGTGCTGGCCCCGGTGCGGGCGGTGCTCGCCTCCTACGCCGAGGCCCGGGCCGCCCTGCGGGGCGCCGCCGGCCGCTGACCCGGGCACTCGCCGGCGGCAGCCGCAGGTCGGCGGTGGTGGGTGCCACGACGCGGGCGATGCTCGGGTCGCTCGTGCCGCCCGGAGCCGGGCGACAGCGTAGGGTCGGTGGATGGGAACGCCTCAGACTCCGTACGACGCGGTGCTGCACGCCGCCCGCGACGTGGCCAAGCTGGAGAACGCCCTCGACGCGGAGATGCTCGGCGCGGCCCTGCTCGGCAGCGTCTACGCGGTCGCGGAGACCGACCGTGACAGCGCGGTGCGGGAATTCGTGGCCGGCTTCCTGGCCGCCACCTCCCGTCGCCGCTCGGCCGCCGCGACCACCGTCCGCTCGGTCTTCGCCGCGCTGGTGCCCGACGCCGAGGGGGCCGCCCGGGTCCGCCCCGGCGCCGCCACCCCCGCCTGGGTCGCCCACCTCGGCCGGGTCCACCTCACCGGCTGCTGGTCCTACGGCGACGTGTACGGCGACCAGACCTCCTACCTGGCGACCTTCGCGTACGACGACCCGGCCGGCGGGCCGGCGCACGCGGTGGTGACGCTGCTCGACCACAACATCGGCATCACCAAGGACGTCTTCGTCGGCGGGCCGCCCGACCGGATCCTCGACCAGGTGCGGCAGATGTGCGCCGGGGACGAGCTGACCTGGTTCCGCGACGAGGAGCCGGCCCGGATGCACGCCGAGGTGGGCCGGCACCTGACGATCACCGACAGTCTGAGTGAGCTGCCCGGGGAGGGCTCGCTGGCCACCGACCGGGCCCTGCTCGGCGCCCGGCTGGCGCGGTTGCCCCACCCCACCCGCACCGTGCCCGCGCCCGCCGTCGAGCCGCTCTCCGCCGCCGAGCGTACGGAGCTGGTCCGCCGGTTCCTCGCCTCGCCGGAGGCGGCCCGGTTCGGCCTGGACGCCGTCGACGGGGCGGAGCTGGCCTCGCTGCACTTCTGCCTCAGCCTGCTGCTGGACCACGCGGCCAGCTTCCCCGACGCCGACCCGATGCGGTGGAGCCCGACCGTGTCCGGGCTGTTCCTGCTGGACTGGGTGCACCGGCGGGCGGTGCTGGACATGGACGACGCAGCCCTGCTGCCCCGGGTGCTGCGCGGCTGGGCCGCGTACGCCGCCCGCAAGCGCGGGCTGCCGGAGCGGGCGGCGGCGCAGACCGACACGGCGATCGAGGAGATGGTGCCGGAGTTCGCCCGCCTCTACAGCACGGGCGAGCGGCGCAGCCCCGCCACCGCCGCCGTGGCGCAGTTGATGGCCGACGGCGTCGACCCGGACGACCCGGCCGCCCTGAACGCCTGGATCGAGGCCAACCGCCACCGCCTGGCCGACGAGGGCGCCTGACCCACCCGCGCAAGCCGGCGTCGATCATGAGGTTGGCGGCGGCCGGGACGATCCACACCGCCACCAACTTCGTGATGGACGGCCGGGTGGGGGGGCCGGCTGCCGGGGCGGTGGGCGGAGGACGGGCGCGGGGCGGGTCAGCGGAGGGTGGCGAAGACGACGCCCGCGATCAGGGCGCCGAGCAGGGCTCCCGCGACCACCTGGGGCACGGTGTGGTCGCGCAGGCGGACCCGGGACCAGCCGACGAGCGCGAGCAGCGGCGCGGTCGCCAGCAGCGCGGCGCCGAACGTCAGCACCAGCACCACCACCGTGCCGGCGGCCACCGCCGAGTGGATCGACATCTTCCACCAGTGACTGACGGCCACGGCGACCACCAGGCCGAGCAGCCCGGCGGCGGCCAGGGCCAGCACCGGGCGGGGCGCGCCGAGGACCGCGAGCAGGGCCAGGCCGGCGGCCACCGAGCAGAGGCCGAACAGCAGCGGGACGCGGCGCTGCTCGCGGACGCCCACGTGGTGGTCGGTGAACCGGCCCCGGCGCACCCCGCCGACGATGTACGCGAACGGGATACCGCTGACGAAGAGCGTGGCGAGCAGCCCCCAGGCCAGCCCGTGCGCGCCCCGGGTGCTGTGCCAGCCGACCGCCACGGTCAGCAGGGAGACCAGCACCGCGGGCGCGGTCAGCTCGGTGACGAGCCGGGCGAGCCGCAGCGTGGGACCGGGACGCGGCACGGCGTCCGGGCGGGTCGAGGGCCCCGCGCCCGTGCCGTCCGCTCCGCTCAGCGCTCCGCCTCTGCTCCGCCCCGGGCCGCGCCCGGAGCCACCCCGTCCACCCACCGGCGGCCCGACCCGCGCTGCGCCGTTGGGCGGCTCATCTGCCGTCGGCCGTCACCGTACCCGTGGCCGCCCGGCGCCGGCCCGCACTCCGGCGGGCTCGACCGTAAGGCGGGAGGCCTCGGTGGGCCGTGGGCCGGTCGGGGACGAGGTCGGCGTGGGATCGGCGGTCGGCGTGGGGTCGGCGGCCGGCGGCGAGCCCGTGCTCGTGGGCTCCGCCGACGGTCCCGGGGTCGGCGAGCCGGTCGCCGTGGTCACCGGGGACGGACTCGGCGAGAGGGTCGGCTCGGGCGAGGGCGACGTGGACGGGGAAGGGGACGGGCTGGGTGAGGGCAGCGGAACCGGCCGGCCGCCCGGCGGGCGCGACGGGACCACCGCAGGCGGGGGCGCGGGCCGCACCACCGACCCCGGGCCCGGCGCCGCCACGACCGGCGTACGCGGGGCCGGCGCGGCGGGCCGCCAGGTGCTCGGGGTCGCCACGGCGGGGGACGGAGTCGACGGGGCGACCGCCGGCTGGTTCGTCGCCGGCACCGGGATCACCACCGGGCCCACGGAGGGCGTGGGCAGGAACGGGGTGCCGCTGTCGGGCAGGGCGGTGCTGCCGACCGTGGCGGAGCCGGTGCTGATCGCGGCGAGGATCGGCATCGACGCGGTGCCGGCGAGCAGCGCCACGGTGAACAGGTAGCCCCGGGGCGGCCCGCCGGACCCGGGCGCCCGGTGCGCGCCCACCAGTCGGCGGTAGCCGCCAGCCGCACGGTGCCGACCGAGGAACGGGGCACCGGGGCCTTCTCCTGGATCGGACACCGCGCACTCCTCCTCGTTGGTCTCCCGCCGACCGGGGCAGCGGTCGCCCGACTCCGCCCGCGACCACGGCCGCATCATCGAGCCCGGCACCCACGACGACCTGCTGGACGACCGTCGGCTTCGCGACCGTTCACCGGCCCGACGATCAGCGGGACACCGCGACGGCGTCCGACCCGAACCCCGGCGGCACCCGGATCGCCGCGAGGAGGCGGCAAACCGCTCGACCTGGGCCATCCCCCCGCCAACCAGCCTGCCCAGTGACGCTCCGTCAGCCAACCCCCTACCGCGTGTCGACACGCGTATCTGCCCGAACGGTGACGAACCATCGCCGGATCGGCCGCGCGTCGATGGAACGGACACCCGGCGCTTCGTGTAACGAAGCGGGCCGCCCTCCCGGTGCGGGGCGGGCGTACTGTGGGCGCGCTCACGTGTGATGCGAATATGGACCACGACGGCAACGCAGCCTCGACCTCCGCGCACCCCCGCGGCAGGCGCGGCTGGGCGCCGGCGCTCCCGAACCGGGTTCGGCCAAGAATCCGGCTTCACGCCGCGCGGCAACCCCCACCGGGGCTAGGCGCGGCCGCCAGGAACCGGTCCGGCACCAGCCGGACAGGCGCACGAGTTGCGCGGCCGGGTGACCCCCCGGTGCCGACGCAGACAGACAGGGAGAGACGGATGGCAAAGGGCGACCCCGGGGTCTCCAGCCGCGGCCGGCGGGCCGCACCCCGCTCCAGGAAGGGCGCGACCGGCGACCCGCAGCTGGTGCAGTTGCTCACCCCGGAGGGTGAGCGGATCGAGAGCGCGACCGGCCCGGACGGGACGGAGTACCGCGTCGACTTCACCGACGAGGAGTACCGCGGGCTCTACCGCGACCTCGTGCTGGTCCGCAAGCTCGACGCCGAGGCCACCGCGCTGCAGCGCCAGGGCGAGCTGGGCCTGTGGGCCAGCCTGCTGGGCCAGGAGGCCGCGCAGGTCGGCTCGGGGCGTGCCCTGCGCACCCAGGACATGGCCTTCCCGACCTACCGGGAGCACGGCGTCCTCTACTGCCGGGGCATCGACCCGATCATGCCGCTCGGTCTGTTCCGGGGCGTCGACCAGGGCGGCTGGGACCCGAACGAGTTCAAGTTCAACATGTACACGATCGTGATCGGGGCACAGACCCTGCACGCGACCGGGTACGCCATGGGCGTCAGCATGGACGGCAAGACCGGGACCGAGGACGGCGAGGCGGTGATCGCCTACTTCGGCGACGGCGCCACCAGCCAGGGCGACGTCAACGAGGCGTTCGTCTGGGCCAGCGTCTTCAACGCCCCGCTGGTGTTCTTCTGCCAGAACAACCAGTACGCCATCTCCGAGCCGCTGGAGCGGCAGACCCGTGTCCCGCTCTACCAGCGGGCCGGCGGCTTCGGCTTCCCCGGGGTGCGGGTGGACGGCAACGACGTGCTCGCGTCGTACGCGGTGACCCGGCACGCGCTGGACAACGCCCGGCTCGGCCAGGGCCCCAGCCTGATCGAGGCCTACACCTACCGGATGGGCGCGCACACCACCTCCGACGACCCGACCCGCTACCGGATCGCCAGCGAGGTGGAGGCCTGGCAGGCCAAGGACCCGATCGCCCGGATGAAGGCGTTCCTGACCAGGCAGCAGATCGCCGACGCGGACTTCTTCGCCGACGTCGACGAGCAGGCCCGCACCGAGTCGGTGCACCTGCGCGAGCGGGTGCTCGCCATGCCCAACCCGGAGCCCGTGACGATGTTCGACCACGTCTACCCCACCGGGTCCCCCGAGCTCGACGAGCAGCGGGCGCAGTTCAGCAGGTACCTGGAGTCGTTCGAGGGGAGCGCCCACTGATGGCCACGGAGACGCTCACCCTCGGCAAGGCCCTCAACACCGGCCTGCGCAAGGCCCTGGAGAACGACCCGAAGGTCGTCATCATGGGCGAGGACGTCGGCAAGCTCGGCGGCGTCTTCCGGATCACCGACGGCCTCCAGAAGGACTTCGGCGAGCAGCGGGTGATCGACACCCCGCTCGCCGAGTCCGGCATCATCGGCACCGCGGTCGGCCTCGCCATCCGCGGCTACCGCCCCGTCTGCGAGATCCAGTTCGACGGCTTCGTCTACCCCGCGTACGACCAGATCGTGTCGCAGGTGGCGAAGATGCACTACCGCTCGCAGGGCAAGGTCAAGATCCCGATGGTCATCCGGATCCCCTTCGGCGGCGGCATCGGCGCGGTCGAGCACCACTCGGAGTCGCCGGAGGCGTACTTCGCCCACACCGCCGGCCTCAAGGTGGTGAGCTGCGCCAGCCCGCAGGACGCGTACACGATGATCCAGCAGGCGATCGCCTCGGACGACCCGATCGTGTTCATGGAGCCGAAGCGGCGCTACTGGGAGAAGGGTCCGGTCGAGCTGGACGCCCCGTTGTCCGAGGCGTACCCGCTGCACTCCGCCCGGGTCGCCCGGGCCGGCGCCGACGCCACCCTGCTGGCGTACGGGCCGATGGTGCGGACCTGCCTGGACGCGGCGACGGCCGCGGCCGAGGACGGCCGCGAGCTGGAGGTCATCGACCTGCGCACGCTCTCGCCGCTGGACCTGACCGCCGCGTACGAGTCGGTGAAGCGCACGGGCCGCTGCGTGGTCGTGCACGAGGCCCCGGGCAACCTGGGCCTGGGCTCGGAGATCGCGGCCCGGGTCACCGAGGAGTGCTTCTACTCCCTGGAGTCCCCGGTGTTGCGGGTGACGGGCTTCGACACTCCCTACCCGGCCTCCCGGGTGGAGGAGGAGTACCTTCCCGACCTCGACCGGGTGCTCGACGCCGTCGACCGCACCTTCGGCTGGTGAGCGGCATGTCGCGGATCAAGGAGTTCAACCTTCCCGACCTGGGCGAGGGCCTGACCGAGGGCGAGATCCTCGCCTGGCTGGTCAAGGTCGGCGACGTCATCGAGCTGAACCAGCCGATCGTCGAGGTGGAGACGGCCAAGGCGGCCGTCGAGATCCCGGCGAAGTGGGCCGGCCAGGTGCAGGCGATCTTCCACCCGGAGGGGACCACGGTCGAGGTCGGCACCCCGATCATCGCGATCGACACCGACCCGGGCGCCGGGCCGATCGAGGCGTCGACGACCGGTGCGCCGGCCGCCGACCTGCCCGCCCCGTCGGCGGCGTCGCTGGCCGCGGTCGAGGTGGCGCCGGCCGAGGGCGCGGTCGAGCCGGGCCTGATCGGCGGTCCGGCCCCGGGTGGGCGTACCGCCGTGCTGGTGGGCTACGGCCCGCGGACCACGGCCGCCAAGCGTCGCCCACGCAAGGGCGGCGCCCCGGTGCCGGCGCAGGCGGCGGCTCCGGTCGCGCCGGCGATCCCGGTCGCGCCGGCGGCCCCGGTCGCGCCGGTGAGCACGGCCCCGGCGAACGGCCACGGCCGGGCCGGCGGCCCGGTGCTGGCCAAGCCTCCGGTCCGCAAGCTCGCCAAGGACCTCGGCGTCGACCTGTCCACGCTGACCGGCTCGGGCCCGCTGGGCTCGATCACCCGGGATGACGTGCAGCGGGCGGCGAGCGGGACCCCGGCGGCGGCCGAGCCGCTGACGGTGGCGGCCCCGGCCACGGCGGCGGCGAGCTTCGGCGCGGACCGCGAGCAGCGCATCCCGGTCAAGGGGGTACGCAAGCTCACCGCCGAGAACATGTCCCGCTCGGCGTTCACCGCCCCGCACGTGACGGAGTTCCTGACCGTCGACGTGACCCGGGCGATGAAGGCCCTGGACCGGCTCCGCGGCCGGCGGGAGTGGCGCGACGTGCGGGTCTCGCCGCTGCTGCTGGTCGCCAAGGCGGTGCTGCTGGCGGTCCGGCGCCACCCGATGGTCAACTCGACCTGGGCCGGCGACGAGATCGTGGTCAAGGACTACGTCAACCTGGGCATCGCGGCGGCCACCGAGCGAGGGCTGATCGTGCCGAACATCAAGGACGCCGGCCGGCTCTCGCTGCGCGAGTTGGCGGACGCGATGACCGACCTGGTGCAGACGGCCAAGGCGGGGAAGACCTCGCCGGCCGACATGTCCGGCGGCACGCTGACGATCACCAACGTGGGTGTCTTCGGCGTGGACACGGGCACGCCGATCCTGCCCCCGGGCGAGTCGGCGATCCTGGCCTTCGGCGCCGTACGCGAGATGCCCTGGGTGCACAAGGGCAAGGTCCGCCCGCGCCAGGTCACCACGCTGGGCCTGTCGTTCGACCACCGGATCATCGACGGCGAGCTGGGCTCGAAGTTCCTGCGCGACATCGGGGACTTCCTGGCCGACCCGGAGGCGGCGCTGCTCGCCTGGACCTGACGGGTCTCGACACCAGCCACGGCCGGTGTGCCTCGGGTGAACGCCCGGCACACCGGCCGTGTCCGTTGGGCGACGGAAACATCGGCTCCCGGACCGGTTTGACCTTCGATTGTTCGGCTCGTGTCCCAGCTCACCTAATAATCGATGGAAGTTAGGGCCGTTCTGCGGTTCAATAGAGACATCAAGGGGCTGACAACCGAATAGCCAGGAGGAGAGACCACCATGAGCATGATCGAGCGAATCCGTAACCGCCGCGACGCCAACCGCCGCGCCCGTGCCATCGAGCACGCGCTGCGCTCCGCCAACTCGCCCGCGGTCCGCGAAGAGATCCTCGCCATCGCCCAGCGTCACATGAGCTGACGCCCAGATCGTTCCTCACCTCCTCCAGATCGATGGCCCGCCCGGTCCGCCCGGGCGGGCCATCGGCGTTTCACACCCATTGACACCGGGATTCCACCCCGCCGCAGCGCCCGGTACGGTGGGCTTCGGTCGTTGCCCGTCGACCGGGAGCAGGTCGAGTCGATAGAAGCCGCTCGACACCACCCGGCCACAGGGAGTGACGGCCGGTGCTCCCCGGAAGCCCTCGGGCAGTCACCGGATACGGTGCGGGGAGCCGGTACGGCCGGTACACCGGCGACGCCGGCCACCCTGCCGAGCAGACCGATCGGCAGCGGCGGCCGACAGGTGATGGAGGAGGCGCACGCATGACGTCCGAGGGCACGCACCACCCCGGCCAGCAGCCGGACGAGGTGTCGCCGGGCGCCGGCGGACCGGCGCCGTACGGCGACCGCCCGGCGCAGCAGGGCAACGGCTATGGCGGTGCCCCCGACCTGGGCTGGGCGCCCCCGCCACCGTCCGGGCAGCCGAACCCTCCCGCCTGGGCCAACCAGAACGAGCAGCAGGCGGCCCCCGCCTGGGGCACCGGCCAGGCTCCGCAGCAGGCCGACCCCGCCCCGCCCGCCTCCTGGGGACCCGCCGGCGGGTCCCCACAGCCGGCGTGGGCCGGCGCGCCGGGAGAGCAGCCCGGTCCGGCATGGGCCGCCGCCCCGCCGCACGCCGCCCCCGACCAGCCCGCCTGGGCCCAGACCGAGCAGACCTCCCCGGCCTGGGCGCAGTCCGAGCCCGCCGCGCGCGGCGCCGCCCAGGTCCCGCAGGCCGCCCCGGCCCCGCAGCCCTGGCCCGCCCAGGACGACCCCGCCCGCTCCGGCGGCTGGAACACCGAGCCCCCGCAGGACCCCACCCGCTCCGGCGGCTGGACCGCTGCCGGGCAGCCGCAGGGCGACGAGTGGCCGGGCCGGGACGAGCCGGCCTCGACCCGAGGCGCGGCCTCGGTGCCGCAGCAGCCCGAGGACGGGGACCCGAACGGCTGGGGCACCTCCGCACCGACCTCCACCCCGCCCGGCCGGGCGGCCGTTCCCGCGTCGGGCGACGGCGGGCCGCCGCCGTGGGGCCCCACGGCCGAGAGCCTGCCGCAGCGGGTCGGCGGCCCGGCCGTACCGGACGTCGAGCCGTGGTCGGCGGACGAGGCGTGGGGCCGCGCCGGGGCGGGCGAGCCCGCCGCGAACCGGGCCGGCAACGGCTGGGAGGCGGACCGCTCCGAGGAGCCGCCGATCTACCAGCCCGCCCCGGGCCCCGGCATCTCGCCGGCCAACGCGGTGCCGCTGCCGCCCCAGGAGCAGCGGGTGCCCGGCGCCAGCCTGGCCGCCGCCCCGCCGACCGACTACGTTCCGCCGGCCCAGTTCGCGCCCGAGCAGTCCGCCCGGGAGGGCGGTGTCCCGGCGTACGGGCAGGAGCAGCCGGGCTGGGCGCAGGCCGGCTCCCGGCACGACGAGCCGCAGTCCACCGCCGGGCCGGTGGTGCCCGCTCCGCGTACCTCGCCGGAGGGTGCCGAGGCGGCGGCCGGCAGCGTCTCGGCGAGCGCCGCGGTGCCGCTGGCCAGCCGGGTGATGCCGCCGGCCGACCAGGCCCTGCAGCCGGGTGCCCCCGCGCCGCAGCCCCGGGTGTACGGCCGGCCGGCCCGCCCGGAGCCAGCGGACGAACCCGCGCAGGACGAGCCGCACGGGCACTGGCCGGACCACGCGCCGCCGCCGCGGTTCGACCAGGGGCCCGAGGTGCGGTTCGACCAGGACACCCGGTTCGACCAGGGGCCGGACGCCCGGTTCGACCAGGACACGCGGTTCGACCAGGACACGCGGTTCGACCGGACTCCCGAGCCGCGCTTCGACCAGGGGCCGGAGCCCCGCTTCGACGACCGGGACCGGGGAGCGGCCGCCTTCGGCGCCGCCGCTCCGGTCGCGCCCGCGTCGCCGGCCGCACCCCCGGCCTTCCCGCCGGGCGTGCCGTCCTTCGTCGACGCGCCGGCCAACGGCCGGCCCGTCAACGGGGTCCGGCCGCACGATGGCGCGGACCGCCCCGCCGAGCACTTCGGCACCCCGGCCGCCGGCGGCGCGGCACCCGGCTACGGGTCCGCCCCGATGACCGACCCCGCACCGGGCGGCGCCTTCCCGCCGGCGTTCCCGCCGCCCGGGCAGCAGCCCGGCCCGTCCTCCTGGGACCAGGGCGCTCCGGAACAGGACCAGGGCCGGTTCGACTCGTTCAAGCCCATCGCGGAGCCGAAGACCGAGGCGCCCACGCCCAAGGTGCGCAACGGGCGGGTGCTCGCCGCGGTGCTCGTCGCCGCGGTGCTGATCCTGGCGGTGCCGCTGGGCCTGCTCATGCTGCTCGGCAAGGTCGGCGGCACGGAGGAGGCCCCGGCCTTCGATCCGGCGGTCGGCAGCTGCGTCAAGCAGTCGGGCGAGGGCGCGGCGGCGGCGGGCTGCGGTGAGGCGGGTGCCTTCACCGTGGTCTCCAAGGTTGACGCGAAGGACAAGTGCGCCGACCCGGCCCAGCCGCACGTGGTGCTCCCCGGCGACGGGGCGAACCGGGTGCTCTGCCTGAAGCCGGCCGGCAAGTAGCCACAGCACGGGGCGGGGCCACGGGAGACCGTGGCCCCGCCCCCGTTTCGCCGGTGGGATGTGATCGAGCGCGCGCGGGGTGCCGCCCGGCCCGAACCGCCGCGTCCGGCAGACTGGGCTCATGAGCGCACGAGTACGGGCCCCCGAGCTGCGCGGTCGAGGCTGGCTGAACACCGGCGGGCGGGACCTGAAGCTGTCCGATCTGCGCGGCAAGATCGTGGTCGCCGACTTCTGGACCTTCTGCTGCGTCAACTGCCTGCACGTGCTCGACGAGTTGCGCCCGCTCGAGGAGAAGTACGGCGACGTGCTCGTCGTGATCGGCGTGCACTCGCCCAAGTTCGAGCACGAGAAGGACCCGGACGCGCTGGCCGCCGCCGTGGAGCGGTACGGCGTCCACCACCCGGTGCTCGACGACCCCGAGCTGGACATGTGGCAGCAGTACGCGGCCCGCGCCTGGCCCACCCTGTCGGTGATCGACCCCGAGGGCTACGTGGTGGCGACCATGGCCGGCGAGGGCCACGCCGAAGGGCTCGCGCGGCTCATCGACGACCTGATCGCCACCCACGAGGCGAAGGGCACCCTGCACCGGGGCGACGGCCCGTACGTGCCGCCGGCCGAGCCGGAGACCACGCTGCGCTTCCCCGGCAAGGCGGTGCTGCTGGAGAACGGCAACCTGCTGGTGTCGGACTCGGCCCGGCACTCGCTGGCCGAGCTGGCCCCGGACGGGGAGACGCTGGTCCGCCGGATCGGCGCCGGCACCCGGGGGCGGGCCGACGGTCCCGCCGGGGCAGCCACCTTCTCCGAACCGCAGGGGCTCTGCCTGCTGCCCGCGCACGCCGCCGAGGTGGCCGGCTACGACCTGGTCGTCGCCGACACGGTCAACCACCTGCTGCGGGGCGTACGCCTGGCGGACGGGGAGGTGGTCACGGTCGCGGGCACCGGTCGGCAGTGGCGCTCCACGGTCGACGACCACGCGCACGACGCGCTCTCGGTCGACCTCTCCTCCCCCTGGGACCTGGCCTGGTACGACGACAGGGTCGTCATCGCGATGGCCGGCATCCACCAGCTCTGGTGGTTCGACCCGGTGAAGCGGACCGCCGGCATGTACGCGGGCACGACGGTGGAGGCGCTGCGCGACGGCCCGCTGGCCGAGGCGTGGATGGCGCAGCCGTCCGGCCTCTCGGTCTCGGCCGACGGCGCGCGGCTCTGGGTCGCCGACAGCGAGACCAGCGCGATCCGGTACGTCGAGAACGACGTCATGGGCACCGCCGTCGGGCAGGGGCTCTTCGACTTCGGCCACGTGGACGGGCTGGCGTCCTCGGCGCTGCTCCAGCACCCGCTGGGGGTGTGCGCGCTGCCGGACGGCTCCGTGCTGATCGCCGACACGTACAACGGGGCGGTCCGCCGCTACGACCCGGAGGACGACCGGGTCTCGACGGTCGCCGACGGGCTCGCGGAGCCGAGCGACCTCGTGCTGACGCCGGCCGGCGAGGTGCTGGTGGTGGAGTCCGCCGCGCACCGGTTGACCCGGCTGGCGCCGGGCGCGCTCTCCGCCGCGGGGGCGAGGACCGTGGACGGTCCTCGGCACCGCACCGAGCGCAAGCCCACCGACCTGGCCGCCGGCGAGGTGACGCTGGACGTCGTCTTCACCCCCGCGCCGGGGCAGAAGCTGGACGAGACGTACGGCCCGTCGACGCGGCTGGTGGTCTCCGCGTCCCCGCCCGAGCTGCTGATGGAGGGCGCCGGCACCGGCACGGAGCTGTCCCGCCGCCTGGTGGTGAACGGCGACGTGGCCGGCGGCGTGCTCCAGGTGACCGCCCAGGCGGCGACCTGCGACGCGGACGTCGAGCACGCGGCCTGCCACCTGACCCGCCAGGACTGGGGTGTCCCGGTCCGGGTGGTCGACGGCGCCGCCGCCCGGCTCCCGCTGGTCCTCCACGGCCTCGACGCCTGACCCGGTCGCGCTCGGCGTCAGGACGGCCTTCCCGCCGAGGCAGGCGTGCGGCTGCTACGCGAACGGCGTGAGCGTGACACCCGCGTCGATCAGGGCGGCGCGGACCAGCTCGGCGCAGCGGACCGCGCCGGGGGCGTCGCCGTGCAGGCAGATCGACTCGACCGGGCACGGGACGACGCTGCCGTCGACGGCGACCACGGTCCGCTCGGTGGCCATCCGGACGGCCCGGGCGGCCACCTCCTCCGGGTCGGTGACCAGCGCGCCGGGGGCGGTGCGCGGCACCAGCGAGCCGTTGGGCAGGTAGCCCCGGTCGGCGAAGCCCTCGGCGACCACCCGCAGGCCCGCCCCGGCGGCGAGCTGGGCGAGGACCGAGCCGGGCGAGCAGAGCAGCGGCAACCGGTCGTCGTAGTCGCCGACCGCCGCCACGAGCGCCGCCGCCTGGGCCTCGTCGCAGGCGGCGGCGTGGTAGAGCGCCCCGTGCGGCTTGAGGTAGCGGACCCGGCTGTGGAACAGCCGGCAGAACGCGTCGAGGGCGCCGAGCTGGTAGGTGACCTCGTCGCGCAGCTCCGCGAAGGCGTACGCGATGTGTCGCCGGCCGAAGCCGGCAAGGTCGCGGTAGCCGACCTGGGCGCCGACGGCGACCCCGCGTCCGGTGGCGGCCTCGCAGACCTGGCGCATCGTGGACGCGTCGCCGGCGTGGAATCCGCAGGCGACGTTGGCGGAGGTGACCAGGTCCAGCAGGGCGGTGTCGTCGCCGAGCCGCCAGATGCCGAATCCCTCGCCGAGGTCAGCGTTGAGGTCCATGGAACGTGACCGTAGTACCTGGGCGCGCCTGCGCGAGGGGGGTCACGTCGTCCACCACCCCGACGACGGGGTACCCGCCGGTGGTCGGATGGTCGGCGAGGAAGATCAGCGGCTGGCCGTCCGCCGGCACCTGCACCGCGCCGAGCACGATTCCCTCGCTGGGCAGTTCCCCGGCCACCGCGCGGGGCAGCACCGCGCCGGTGAGTCGCGCGCCGACCCGGTTGCTCACCGGGCTCACCGCGTACGTGGTGCCGAACAGCCGGTCCAGCGCCCCCGGGGTGAACCAGTCGTCGCGGGGGCCGAGGCGCAGCGTCAGCCGCAGCTCGGTCGACGTCGGCGCCACGACGGTGATGTCGACCGGGGCGGGTGGCCCCGTCGGCGCGCCCAGGGGCAGCAGGTCGCCGTCGCGCAGCGGCGGCGGGCCGAGCCCGGAGAGCGTGTCGGTGGCCCGGCTGCCGAGCACCGGCTCGACGGCGATCCCGCCGCCGACCGCGAGCCAGTTGCGCAGGCCCTCGCGGGGCGGGTCGATCCGCAGCACGGCGCCCGCCGGCACCGACAGCGGCCGTCCCACGTCCCCGAACCGGCGGCCGACCCGGACGGCGGTGGCCGTCCCCGTCACCGCGACCGTCGCGGCGCGGGGGAACCGCAGCTCGCAGCCGGTCAACGTGATCTCCAGGCCGGCGGCGGACTCCGGGTTGCCGACGAGGCGGTTGGCCAGCCGCAGCGCCGCCGGGTCGAGCGCGCCCGACCGGGGCACGCCCAGGTGCGCCCACCCGGCCCGGCCGAGGTCCTGGACGGTGGTCAGCGCCCCGGCGCGGAGCACCTCGACTTCCGGCCCGGTCACGCGGCCACCAGGCGCACCTCGGTGCCGGGGGTGAGCCGGGCCGGCGGGTCCGCGTGCACGTCGAAGAGGGCCGTGCCGGTCCGCCCGACCAGCAGCCAGCCGCCGGGCGAGGCCGCCGGATAGATCCCGGCGTACGGGCCGGCCAGGGCGACGGAGCCGGTCGGCACCCGGGGGCGCGGGGTGGGCAGCCGGGGCACCGCCAGTGCGGCGGGGAGCCCGGTGAGGTAGGCGAACCCGGGGGCGAAGCCGCAGAAGGCCACCCGGAAGGCGGTACGTGTCAGCCGCTCGACCACCGCCGGCACGTCCACGCCCCAGTGGCCGGCGACGACGGGCAGGTCCTCCCCGTCGTACGTCACGGGGACGTCGACCGTTTCGGCGGCGACCGCGCCGGCGGGGGCGGGCGGTCGGGGTGTCCAGGCGGCGATCCGCGCGGCGGTCACGGCCGGGTCGGGCACGCCGTCGAGCAGGACGGTGGTGGCCGCCGGCACGATCTCGACGGCGCTCAGCTCGCCGCGTTCGCGCCGCCGCCACAGCGTTGCCCGCCATCCCTCCACCTGGTCGGCGTCGTCACAGTCGATCAGCAGGGCGTGCGCCCCGACGAGTCGGATCCGCATCCCGCCATACTCCACGACCGTCCCGGGGCACCAGGGCCGACGGTCGCCATCTCGCGTGACCGGACGCACTACTTTCAGGTAACCTACGGTGCCGTAACCTAATGTCGTGACCACCTCCGCCCCGCTTCGACTCAAGCCGGTCGACATCGGTAAGCCCCGGATGCGCGGCTGGCTCCACACGTACGCGTTCTTCGTCGCCCTCGTCTGCGGGATCGTGCTCAGCGCGATCGCCGCCTCCCGGCCCGGCTGGGCACCCCTGGTGAGCTGCGTGATCTACAGCCTGACGGTGTGCGGACTGTTCGGCACCAGCGCCCTCTACCACCGGCGGGTATGGTCCGAGCGCGGCTACCAGGTCATGCGCCGGATGGACCATTCGATGATCTTCGTGTTCATCGCCGGCACGTACACGCCGTTCTGCGTCCTGCTGCTGGAGCCCCGGCCGGCCGCGATCATGCTGTCGCTGGTCTGGGGCGGGGCGATCGCCGGGGTGGCGCTCAAGCTGGTCTGGCCGCACGCCCCGCGCTGGGTCTCCGCGCCGCTCTACCTGGCGCTCGGCTGGGTCTCGGTCGCGATGCTGCCCGACATCCTGCACCAGGGCGGCGTGACCGCGCTGGTGCTGCTCGTCGTCGGCGGCCTGGTCTACAGCGTCGGCGCGGTCTTCTACGCGCTGCGCCGGCCCAATCCCTGGCCCACCGTCTTCGGCCACCACGAGTTCTTCCACGCCTGCACCCTGGTGGCCGCACTCTGCCACCACATCGCGATCTACTTCGCCCTCTTCGCCTGACCCACCGACCGACGCACCACCCGTGCTCCCGGCTGCGCACGACGACGGGGGCCCCGCCACGCCGCGGAGCCCCGTCAGATCGGCGTCGGGACGTCAGACCGTGCGGCGTGGCCGACGCACCTCGCGGTACTCCTCGACGACCCGGTCGTCCTGCACCGGCACGACCCGCTCGGCGACGACCCGGTCCTCGACCACCGGGCGGGCGACGACGGTACGACGGCGCGTGTTCCAGAAGTGGAGGGTGACCAGCAGGCCGGCCAGGCCGGCGAGCATCAGCACCCAGCCGACGACCGCCAGGTTGAGCCAACCCAGATCCGCCTCCACGGCGAACGCGAAGATCGCACCCAGCGCGATCAGGAAGATGCTGCCACCAAAACCCATGTCGTCGCCTCCTCGGCTGTCCCTGGCGTTTGCCTCCGCCGCGGCCATCGGTGAGGGTGCGGCATCCATCGACTTACCCAGGCGCTCTGATCGCCAATCGGGCAAGCTTGGGACATGACGGACGCTCACGCCGCGGGACGGACACTGGTGCTGCTCCGGCACGCCAAGGCCGAGCAGCCGGGGGAGGTGCCGGACGAACGCCGCCCGCTGGCCGCCCGGGGGCACGCCGACGCGGCGGCGGCCGGCGCCTGGCTGGCCAAGCACGCGCTGCTGCCGGACGTCGTCATCTGCTCGGCCGCCCGGCGCACCCGGGAGACCTGGCACGGCGTGGCGATGGGCATGACCGGGTCACCACCCGAGGGCGGCTCGGCCGGCCCCGCCCCGGTCGTACGCTACGAGGCGGAGGCGTACGAGGCGCACATGGAGGACCTGTTGGCGCTGGTCAGGCGGGTCGATCCCGCCGCCCGTACCGTCCTGCTGATCGCCCACAACCCGGGCATCTCGCTGCTCTCCGCCCTCCTGGACCCGCTACGCGCTGACCAGGAGGGTATGCGTACCAGCGATGTCGTCGTGCACCGGCCCGAGGTCGGGTGGGCCGACCTGGACCGGGGACGGGCCCCGATCACCGATCAACACACCGCACGCGGCTGAGCCATCCGCCGTTGCTGGCGGATGGCTGAGGGGCCGCTCGATGTGCCGGTCGTGCCGCCGGTCGTCGTACCGCCGCTCAGGTTGACGGCACGACGGCGTCCGCTCAGGACGGTCCGCTCAGGACGACGGCGTCGGCGTCAGCGTCAGGACGGTGGCGCCGTCGGCGGCGGCGGGTCGGGCGGCGGTGGCATCATCGCGGTCGGATGCGAGAGCCGGTTCTCCTCCACGATCAGGGTCCGCGCCCGCTTGCGGCGGTCCTGCCAGAACCAGAGCGTGGTCAGCAGTACGGCGAGCCCGGCCAGGATGAACACCCAGCCGACCGCGCGCAGGTCGACCCACCAGACGTTGGCCCTGATGGCGAAGGTGAGGATCGCGCCGATCGCGATCAGGAAGATCCCGCTACCAATGCCCATGTGCGCTGCACTCCCCCGTGCGATGGCTTCTGGGCGTTCTCTGCCGTGGTCCTGCGACGGTTACCCGCCACACCGCCCGGCTACCTGGCTGAGGCCACCGAATAGCCGAGGCGCCCCCCTCTTCCGGAGCTTCTCTCGGGCGGGGCCCGCTCTCCCAGTGGCAATCGCGCCCATCCGGACACCCCCGGCATGCCGCCCCAACTCGCCCACGACGCCGAGGCCGACCGCGTCGCGCCAAACTACGGAGCGCGACGGATCCGGAAAATTTTGGAAGCTTCACGGAGAGTCATGATCACGACACCCGCCACTCCACCCCGGAGTCGGCGCGAATCGGAATAACGGGACGGTACCGGTGCAGCTCGGCACCGCCAGCCCCACGCCTCCGCGTCGCCTTTGCTCTGCACCCACGGACGCGACGGACACCGAGAGTGTCTGGTGCCTCCGTGGGTGCAGAGCAAAGGGCGGAGGAGGGCGTCCCTCGTTGGCGCGCTGACCACAACGCTGCGTGATCGATGTGGTGACCGCGGGCCGGTCGGCGGGCGCGGCACCTCCGGGGACGCCGACGGCCGGCGGGCTGCTGCCCGCCGGCCGTCGTGCCTGCCTCTGCCGGGTCGTCACCCGGCCGCACCGCAGCACCGCAACACCGCAGCACCGCCGCCGCAGCGCCGCAGTGCGGGCGTGGCGTGACTCAGAAGGCCTCCTCCGGGAGATCCATGATGTCCAGGTCGGTGCCCTCGATGATCCGCCGGTCGGCGCCCACGCGGGGCAGGACCTCACGGGCGAAGAACCGGGCGGCGGCCACCTTGCCGGTGTAGAACGCCTTGTCGGCGGCGGAGACCTCGCCCGCCAGGGCCTTCAGTGCCACGTCGGCCTGCTTCTGCAGCAGCCAGGCGACGACCAGGTCGCCGACCGCCAGCAGGAACCGGCGGCTGGCCAGGCCGACCTTGTAGAGCGCCCGGGCGTCGCCGCCCTGCGCCTCGCCCAGCCAGCGGGTCAGCACCCCGAGCATGTTCTGGATCTCGACGAGCGCCTTGCCGAGCGCCTGCCGCTCCTCCTTGAGCTGGCCGTTGCCGCCCTCGGTGGCGATGAACTCCTGGATCTCGCTGGCGACGACCATCAGGGCCTTGCCGTTGTCCCGGACGATCTTCCGGAAGATCAGGTCGAGGCTCTGGATCGCGGTGGTGCCCTCGTACAGGGTGTCGATCTTCGCGTCGCGGACGTACTGCTCCAGCGGGTAGTCCTGGAGGAAGCCGGAGCCGCCGAAGGTCTGCAGCGACTCGTGCCCGAGCAGCTCGTACGCGCGCTCCGAGCCGACGCCCTTGACCAGCGGCAGGAGCAGGTCGTTGACCCGCTTGGCCGTCTTGGCGGCCTTCTCGTCACCGGCCGTCTCGGCCAGGATGATCTTGTCCTGCCAGCTCGCCGTGTAGCAGACGAGCGCGCGCAGGCCCTCGGCGTACGACTTCTGCAGCATCAGCGAGCGGCGCACGTCCGGGTGGTGGGTGATGGTGACCCGCGGCGCGGTCTTGTCCGCCATCTGGGTCAGGTCGGCGCCCTGCACCCGGCTCTTGGCGTACTCGAGGGCGTTGAGGTAGCCGGTAGACAGGGTGGCGATCGCCTTGGTGCCGACCATCATCCGGGCATTCTCGATGATCATGAACATCTGCCGGATGCCCTCGTGCTTCTCGCCCAGCAGCCAGCCCTTGGCCGGCACGCCGTGCTCACCGAAGGTCACCTCACAGGTGTTCGAGACCTTGAGGCCCATCTTGTGCTCGACGTTGGTGGCGAAGACGCCGTTGCGCTCGCCCAGCTCGCCGGTGTTCTCGTCGAAGTGGTACTTCGGCACCACGAACAGCGACAGGCCCTTGGTGCCCGGGCCGCCGACACCCTCGACGCCGACCGGGCGGGCCAGCACGTAGTGGATGATGTTGTCACTCAGGTCGTGCTCGGCCGAGGTGATGAAGCGCTTCACGCCCTCGATGTGCCAGGAGCCGTCGGGCTGCGGGATGGCGCGGGCCCGGCCGGCGCCCACGTCCGAGCCGGCGTCCGGCTCGGTGAGCACCATCGTGGAGCCCCACTGCTTGTCGGCGAAGAGCTTGGCCCACTTCTTCTGCTGCTCGGTGCCCTCGACGTGCAGTACGTGCGCGAAGGACGGGCCGGAGGAGTACATCCAGACCGCGGCATTGGCGCCGAGCACCAGCTCGGCGAGGGACCAGACCAGCGCCCGCGGCGCGTTGCTGCCGTCCAGCTCCGCCGGGAGCTCCAGCCGCCAGAACTCGGAGTTCATGAACGCCCGGTACGACTTCTTGAACGACTCGGGCAGCGGCGCGGTGTGCGTGGCCGGGTCGAAGACCGGCGGGTTGCGGTCGCTGTCCAGGTAGCTGGCGGCCAGGTCCTCCCGGGCGAGGCGGTCGACCTCGGCGAGGATGTCGCGCGCGGTGTCGACGTCCAGCTCCGTGTACGGCTCCTGGCCGAACGCCCGGTCCGCCCCGAAGACCTCGAAGAGGTTGAACTCGAGGTCCCGAAGATTGCTCTTGTAGTGGGTCATGCTCGCTGGCCCCGCTTCCGGACAGGTGTTACCGATCAGTAACCCCGACTCTATTACTCGCGGGTAGGCAGCGACAAGCCGATCTCGGAAGTGACGGCGGTTACACAGTTCCCGTTCAGGTTGCCGAGACCGCCCCGACACCCTCTCGCGATGGCCGCCGGCCTCAGCTCTCGGCCGCGCCGACCTCCCAGCTCGGCACGGCCGCGGTCGCGGTCGTGCCGCCGCGCGAGCCCGTGTACTCCATCAGGACCAGGGCGATGTCGTCGTCGAGCCGGCCGTGCACCCATTCCTTCAGAGCGGTCTCCAGCGAGGCGAGCCCGTCGGCGACGGTGCCGTGGCCGAGCAGCCGCCAGGCGCGGTCGGCGGTCGGGAAGAACTCCCCGTCCCGGCGCGCCTCGCCGAGCCCGTCGGTGAAGAGCAGCAGCCGGTCGCCGGGTTCCAGCCGCTCGACCCGGGGGCGGACCACCGGCATGAAGCCCAGTGGCGGGGCCGGGGCCGGCGGTTCGAGCGGGATGACGGCGCCCCGGCGCAGCAGCAACGGCGGCGGGTGACCGCAGTTGACGATGGTGAGCGTGCCGCCCCGCTCCTCGACCAGCGCGGCGGTGACGAAGTCCTCGTCGCCCACGCTCCGGGCCACCGCCCGGTCCAGGTCGGTCACGATCGCCCGCAGGTCGGCCCGCTCGTACGCCACGTGCCGGTACGAACCCAGCACGATGCTGGCCAGCCGGACGGCGTCCAGCCCCTTGCCCCGCACGTCGCCGATGATCATCCGCACCCCGTACGGCGTGTCGATCGCCTCGTACAGGTCCCCGCCGATCTCGGCCGTGGCGGTGGAGGAGATGTAGCGGGCGGCGACCGAGAGACTGCCGACCTGCGGCCCGAGCGGGCGCAGCACGGCCTGCTGCGCCACTGCCGCCAGCCGGGACAACTCGGCGATCTGCTCGGCCTGCCGTTGCCGTACGGCCGCCGTGGCCGCCGCGATCCCGGTGCCCAGCGCGATGCACGTGACGGCTACCGCGGTGGACAGCGACACGGTCTGCTCGCCGAGGGCGAAGCCCGCCCCGAGCGCCGTGGCGGCGGCACCCACCCCGAGCACGATCCGCCACGACGCCAGCGCGGCGGCCAGGAAGGGCGCGGCGACCATGAGCGCGATGTAGTTCGCCGACCGTCCGTCGGCCAGCTCGACCGCCGAGACGATCGCGAGCAGGACGACGGCCGCGCCGAGGCCGGCGCGGGATCCGGGGCTCAGTGGGCCGCGGCCCGACTGGAAGGGTTTCGTGCGTACGAGGGACAGCATGCCTGATGGACGTGAACGGGTGAATGAAGCTGGCCCGTCGTCCGAGGATGTTCTGGCCGCGCGGATCACCCCGGCGGGCCGATCGCGGCCCGGCGAGGGCTCAGCCGAGCACCTCGTAGCGGACCTCGACGTGACCCGCGTCCAGCGAGGCGATCTCGGCGAACGCGGCCCGGGACAGGTCCAGACAGCGCCCCTCGACGAACGGGCCGCGGTCGTTGATCCGCACCGTCACGGACTTGCCGTTCGCCGGGTTGGTGACCCGGACCCTCGTGTCGAACGGCAGGGTCTTGTGGGCGGCGGTCAGCTCCGACGGGTCGAAGGTCTCGCCGTTGGCGGTGAGCTGCCCCTCGGAGTAGAAGGAGGCGCCGCAGGAGCCGCTGTCCACCACCGGTCGGGCGGTGCTGGTCTTCTTCGTCGCCGTGGGCTTCGGCGCGGCGGTGCGCGGCTTGCTCCGGGAGGGAGCCTGGGGCGACCGGGTCGCCGTCGGGCTGGGGGTCACGCTCGGCGACCCGCCGGCGCTCGGCGAGGCGGCCGGCGAGCTGGGGGCCGCGCTGCTCGGCACGCCGGTGGGCGACAGGTCGACGGCGGCCGGCCGCGCGGACTCCGAACCGGAGGTCAGCTGAACGGCGCCGACCGTGCCGCCGACGGCGAGGGCCACCCCGACCGCCGCGGTGGCCGCGATGGCGGCCGGCGAGGAGAACATGCGGGTACGGGAGTGCCTGCCAGCCACCGGTCCGGTCCTTTCGTCATCCGACAAACCGGGTCGGACCATAACGAGAGAAACACTTCCGAAGTCAACGTGATCATGTCGTTTTGCCCGCAATTACAGTGATACGTGTAGCCGATCATCCGACCCGAGGTGGGCCGGGCGGCCCGGCGACCCACGGCCTGCGCGGGTCGCGCCGGTTGCCGCAGGATGGGTGGCATGCCCCCCGAGCTGAGCGGACGCCTCGCCGAATTGGTCCGGTGGATCGATCCCGGCCCCGGCGCCAGTCACCTGGTCAGCGACGTCTCCGGCTGGTGGCGCGACCCCGAGGTGCTCGCCCGGCTGGGGCCGGCCCTGGTGGAGCCGTTCCGGGCCGCGCGGCCCACGGTGGTCGTCGCGCCGGCGGTGACGGGGTTCCTGCTCGGTCCGCTCGCCGCCACGGCGCTCGGGGTCGGCTTCGTGCCGGCGCACAAGCCGGGCGACGGCCGGCTGCCCGCCGGGCCGCTCACCTGGGCGCAGAGCCCGCCGGACTTCCGCGGCAGGCGGGTGGACCTGGCCGTCCGGGACCACGGCCTCGACCGCGGCGACCGGGTGCTGGTGGTGGACGACTGGGTCGCCACCGGAGCCCAGGTCCGTGCGCTCTACGAGATCTGCGCCGCGCGCGGCGCCGAACCGGTCGGCACCGCCGCCGTCGTACTCGACTGCCCACCGGCGGTCGCCGCCGAGCTGCGGATCCGGGGGCTGGTCAGCGGCGACGACCTGACCTGACCCGGACGAACTCCTCGACCGCCGTCTAGGCGCAGGCACGAGATCAACGACGGCGGTAGCGTCGGCAGGATGTGGCCTCGGATCGGTGAACTGCGCACCCTCGCCCTCGGCACCCCCGGCGACCTGCGGACGCGACTGAACACCCTGGTGCTCGGCGGGGTGAAGACGGCGACCGCCGGCCTGCTCACCGAGTACGCCGAGGAGGGCGAGGATCTGGAGCGCGTCGGCGAGCGGCTGGCCCTCGTGGACGACGAGGACTCGCTGGTCGGCGTCGTCGAGGTCACCGGCGTCGAGGTGGTCCGCTTCGCCGAGGTGACCTGGGACTTCGCCCGGTCCGAGGGCGAGGGCGACCGCTCGATCGAGGAGTGGCGCGAGGGGCACGCTGCCTACTGGGCGCGGGTCGGCACCCCCGTCACCGACGACAGCGAGGTCGTCTGCATCCGGTTCCGGCTGGTCTCGGCCGGCGACGGCGGCATCCCCACCGGGGACCTCGGCACCTGAGGGCACCCGGCCGGGCCGCCGGTCGCCTCCGGGCCGGCATCGGAGCCGGCCCGGAGACCGAGCCGAACGGGCCCGCCGGGGCCGATCAGCCCCGGCGCAGCTCGGGCAGCAGGCGGGTGGCCACGTCCACCAGGACGGCCTCGTCACCGGCGTACCAACTGCTGGCCCGGGGCCAGTGCGTGACCACGTCGGTGAAGCCGAGGGCGGCGGCCCGGCCGACCTGGTCGGCGAAGAACTCGGCGCTGTGCAGCGAGAAGACGGGCGCCGAGTCCAGCGACAGGTAGCGGTCCAGGGTGCCCGGGTCGCGGCCGGCCGCGGCGAGCGTCTTGTCCATCCGGGCGCAGAGCTCGGCCACCCCGTCCCACCAGCTCTCCAGGTCGTCCCCGCCGGGGCCGGTGGTGACCCAGCCCTGACCGAACCGGGCCGCCAGCCGCATCGACCGGGGCCCGTTGGCGGCCACCACGAAGGGCACCCGGGGCGTCTGGACGCAGCCCGGGTTGTTGCGCGCGTCGACCGCCGTGAACCAGTCCCCTCGCCAGGTGGTGCCGTCCTCGCTCAGGATGAGGTCGAGCAGCTCGGTGAACTCGGCGAACCGGTCGACGCGCTGGCGCGGCGGCAGCGTCTCCCCGCCGAGCACGGCCGAGTCGAAGCCGATCCCGCCCGCGCCGAGGCCGAGCAGCAGCCGCCCGCCGGAGACGTCGTCGAGCGCGGTGACCTGCCGGGCGAACGCCGCCGGATGCCGGAAGTTCGGCGAGGCGACCAGCGTCCCGAGCCGGATGCGGGTGGTCACCGTCGCGGCGGCGGTCAGCGTGGTCACCGAGTCGAACCACGGCCCGTCGACCAGGTCCCGCCAGCCCAGGTGGTCGTACGTCCAGGCATGGTCGAAGCCCCACTCGTCCGCCTGCCGCCAACGGCGCTGCGAGTCGGACCAGCGCTGGTCGGGAAGGATCACGATGCCAAACCGCATGATCGCCAGCCTAACGGCCGTCGCCGGCCCGGACACCCACCGCGCGCTGGCTGGTGTTCGGCCGGGCCAGCCGCCGCACCGGGGTGTCGCACCCGCTCGGTGCGCGGTCACCATGCTGTAGGCGCTCACCGAGCGACCCGCCCGGTCGATCGCATACCTTCCGGGCGGGAAACGCGGTGGGCGGCCGGCCGGAAGCCGCATAGGCTGCGCGGCGTGGATCAAGCCGCGCCGCACACCGCCGCGTCCCTGGCCGCCGACCTGCGCGACCTCGGCGTCTCGGCGGGCGACGTCCTGCTGGTGCACTCGTCGATGCGGAGCCTCGGGTTCGTCGCCGGCGGTCCGCGGGCGGTCGTGGAGGCCCTGCTGGCGGCGGTCGGCCCCGACGGCACTCTCGTGGTGCCCACTCACACCCCGGAGAACAGCGACCCTGCCGGCTGGCGGAGCCCGCCCGTACCCGAGTCGTGGTGGCCGGTGATCCGCGCACACACGCCCTGCTTCGACCCGGCACGCACGCCGAGCCGGTGGGTGGGCGTCCTTGCCGAGGTGGTCCGTGTCTGGCCGGGCGCCCGGCGCAGCGACCACCCGCAGGTCTCGTTCGCCGCCCTCGGCGCGCACGCCGCAGAGATCGTGGCGAGGCACCGCCTCGACGAGGCGCTGGGCGAGCGGTCGCCGCTCGGCGCGGCGTACCGCCTGAACGGCAAGGTGCTCCTCCTCGGCTGCGGGCACGACTCGAACACCTCGCTCCACCTGGCGGAGTGGCGGCAGACGTCCCCGCCCCGCACGGAGGAGGGCGCCTCGGTGCGGCAGCCGGACGGAAGCAGCCGCTGGCTCACCTGGACCGACGTGCGAACGGACGAGGGCGACTTCGGGAGGCTGGGCGCCGAGTTCGAGAAGACGGGCGCGGCCGCCGTGGGCCGGGTGGGTGAGAGCGCCGCCCGGCTGATGTCTCAGCGCGCGCTGGTCGACTTCGCCACCGCCTGGATGGCGGCCCACCGCGTCCGCTCCGCCGGGGCGTAGCGCTCGGAGAACCACGGGTGTACGGACCATCCGGAGCGGCTTCGGCTGCTAAGCTCCGGCCACTTGTCTGGGGCTTCCAGCCGTTGCGGGCCAACGCTTCCTGACCTGCCACCGCATCGGGGTGCCGCAGGAACAGCTTCCCCGCAAGACGTCTTCCGGCTCCGTGGCCGGAACCCCTCACCCTCTGTCTTGCAGGGAGGACGAGCGTGGTCCGAGGCTCGCTCATCCGCGCCGGCATCGCCGCCGCCGTGTCGTTCACGCTCGCCGTGGGCCTGACCCCGTTGTCGGCTGGCAGCGCGTGGGCCGAACCGGTCGCGGGAGAGGTGGTCATCCCCGCCACCTACGTCCTGGATCCCCGGACACAACTGTTCAGCGCGGGCCCCTCGGGGTTCCTCCGTCACGAGTCCACGCTGGGCTACCTGTGGACGAGCTACACCGGCGTCGACACGAAGCTCGACTCGTACGCCCCCGATACGAACATGGTCCCGGACCTCGGCGCCGGCTCGGACGTCGTCGCGGAACTCGACCAACCCAGGACCGTCACGCTCCGGTACATGGCGACCGGCCGATCGCGTACGGTCACGATTCCCGTCGGCCACACGTACGTCAGCACGCTGGGGTCGACGGTCGTGACGACGACGGGAAACCTGTTCGACACCAACTACACGTGGCACCTCTTCGACACCCACGACGACGGTTCGGTCACCCAGCGTGCCGTGGCGGGCGTCCCCGACGGGATCGCAGGGCCGACCGAGGTCGGAGCGCCGCTGGGCGACGCGCGCGGACAGGTCGTGCAGTACCGGGTGGGCACCACGGGACGCACCGGGTTCCTCGACATCGAGCAGGGCCGGCTGATTCCGCTCCCGTACACCAGGCACGCGGGCACCGGTACCGTCGTGCTCACCTCCACCCACCTGCTGTGGTCGCACGACGGCGCCGTCTCCATCCACTCGCGCGAAGATCTGACCGCCACCCCACGGACCGTGCCGCTGCCCGGCGGCGCGCAGGTGCTGGGGATGGTCGGCGAGACGCTCGTGGTGGGCCGGCACGACCCCTCGCTGGGTCCCCTGAGCTACCTGGATCCCGTCTGGCGGGTCGAGGCTGTGGCCCTCGACGGTCGTCCGACGAAGACGCTGCTGGCCAGGTCGGAGGGGCTGCCCATGCCGACCCCGGACGGCAGGCTTCTCGTCCAGGGCGGGCCCGACCTGGACCAGTGGGGAGTCTCCGTCGTGGAGGCCGTGGACGGCGGTGACGTGACGATCCGCAAGATCGCCGAGGCGTACCCGCAGAAGATCCAGACGGTGTCCGGGCTGACCTTCACCCAGGGGCGGCTGACCACCCTGGAGTACTTCAATGCCTGGCAGAAGCGGCGCCACCTCTACACCCGGGAGATCGGCGTGACCGGCACCCTCACGGTCGGGCCGCGTACCGCCCGGGGTCCCGCGCCCGCCAGCTGCGACACCACGGCCTGCCCCGACCTCCACGACACCGGCGACGGCCGGACGGTCGTCTCGGGCCTCAGCTACGGGCGTACGGACGACGACCGGCAGCCCCACCTGTTGGCGCCGAACCAGCCCATGCCCGGGACGCGGATCGACAGCTCCCGCACCTACCACTCCGTCGCGGCTGTCGGCGGCCGCTTCGCGGCACTCACGGCCGCCAGCGGCACGGGTAACGAGACCCGGGTCGTCGATCTCGACACCGGGAAGGCGGTGTTCACGACCACGGCCTCCGTCGAGGCGCTGTGGGGCACCACCCTGTGGGTGCGGGACGGCAACGACGCCGTGGCGCCCGTCGACGTGCTGACCGGGCAGCGGGGCGCTCAGGTGTGGTTCGGCCAGGGGTGCCTCCTGGAGGACCTCCAGGCCGTCGGGCGGTGGCTGCTGTGGACCTGCGTGGGCTCGGCGTCGGGCCAGGGCGTGTACGACACCGTCAAGCGGACGAACCTGCGACTCGTGTCCGGAGACGACTGGTCGTGGGCCAAGCTCGGCGACGGCTTCGTCGCGTCCGAGGTGAACGGGCAACTGAAGGTGACCGACGTCCGTGACGGGACGCCGAGGTCGCACACCGCCGGGGCGTTCGCGTCGTGGCGGCCCTGGGACGTCGACCCGTACACCGGCGTCATCGCCCACCTCGGCGCCGACGACGGCATCCACCTGGTCCCCAGCGGCGTCCCGGTCTCGCCCCTCGCCCAGCTCGACGCCACCGTCGCCACTTCGGCGCACGTCAAGGACGCCACCGGGCACTGGAGCCCGAAGTGGTGGCTGTCCAAGCCGGCCGCCTCCTGGACGCTCGTGATCAGGAGTCAGACCAGCGGCGTGGTCGTCCGTACCCTCTCCGGCGGCCTGACGCGCGGCCTGGTGGCCACGACCTGGAACGGCAGGGACGACCGCCGCCGGTCGATGCCCAACGGCGCCTACACGTGGACGCTGACCGCCACGCCGGCGGACGGGCAGGGCGCGGCCCTCACCAGGTCGGGGACCGTGCAGCTCAGCCACGAATGCCACATAGGCGACCGCCCGCAGCTGGTCACGGTCAGGTGCTCCTGACATGACCGCGCCGGACGGTGCTGTCCCCGGGCGTTCCGCCCGGTTCGCCGCCCAGCTCGTGGCCACCGTCGCGGCTCCGCTCGACCCCGCGTCGGCGGACGCCCCGCAGGTGCTGCACTGGCCGGGGCGCAGGCTGCTGGTGCAGCGCGGGGACACCGAGCTGGCCGTCCGCGACCTGGACGGGGAGGGGACGGAGATCCGCTTCCCCGCCCCCTGGCCCCGCCGGTACGGCTCGACGGCGGTCTCTCCTGCGGGCGACGTCGCCGTGTTCGTCGGCGTCCACGCGTTGCGAGCGGTGGATCCGACCGGCGCCGTGCGGTGGGAGATCCGGCACGGTTGCTGGTCGGCCGCCGTGTGCACCGAGTCCCATGCCTCGTTCTCCGAGTACGCAGACGACCACCACCACGGTCACGCGGACAGCGGCTCGGCGGCCTTCTCCTCGGACGGCAGGATCCTCTGGGCCCACGTCCGCAACAACGCGGGGCACGAAGTCGAGGAGGAATGGCTGATCCTCGATCCCGCCGACGGCACGGTGCTGACCCGGGCCGAGACGACGACCGTCGCATCGGGCTCCTACCACTTCCCCCATCCGGACCCGGCGTACATGGGGCTGACCGTCGCCGAGGGCGAGGAGGACTCGCCCGTGCTGTGGGGGCACTGGGACGGCGCGACGCTCACGGTCCAGCGGTTCGCCGAGGAGGTCCTCCTCGCCGTGAGCCCGTCCGGGGAGCACTTCCTGACCACGGATCCGGGACAGTGGGCCCTCTACCTGCACCGGGCGGAGGACGGCACGGAACTGCGGCGGCTGAACGCCGAGGAGGCCGTGCCCCCTGCCTCAACCGCGGACAACCGCGTTTGTTGGGGCTACGAGGCGGCGTTCCCGTACGACGACCGTGCCGTGGTCGGCACCGAGTACGACGAGGAGGTCCCCCGCCACTGGCTGGTCGACACCCGCACGATGGCCGTGCGCGGCCAGATCGCCTACCCCTTCCCCGTTTCGGGATCCCCCCGCTCGGCGGGGCGGGGCGCCTGGTACACGGTCTCCAAGGATGGCGCCGCCGTCCACCTGTGGAGCCTGCCGCAGGCGACCGGTACCCGGCCCTGGGGACTTAGATGATCTCCCCCGCGCTCCCTTCCTCCCACGGCGACCGGCCCAGTAGGCTCGCGCCCAAATCCTCGGTGTGAAAGCGCCGATCCTTGTCACGGGGGCGGGAGGTCGGGTGCGCGTCAAAGCGATCGCACGTCTGATGGTCGCGGCGCTGGGCGCCGCTTTCGGCGTGGTGGCGCCGATGGGTTCCGGTACCGCGTACGCCGACGGCGCGGTCGGTCTCGGCATCGACACGTACGCGGAGATGGTGGTCGACTCGGCGCGCGGTCGGCTGTTCTTCAGCCAGGGGCGGGAGCGCTCGGGCGTGCGGTTGACGGACCTGTCCGGCGGCTCGCAGCGGACGATCCCGAACCTGCCGGGCGCCAGCGGCATGGCGCTGAGCCCGGACGGCTCGACGCTCTACGTGGCCCTCGCTGACGCGGGCGCGGTCGCCGCGATCGACACCACCACGCTGACCGAGACGCGTCGCTACAGCACCGGCGCGAGCAGCTGTCCCACCTGGCTGGCGCCGGCCGGCGGGAAGATCTACGTCGGCTATGGATGCCAGTCCGGGAAGGGCAAGCTGGGGTCGATCGACGTACGCGGGGCGACGCCGATCGTCGCCTTGGACCTGCCCCTCAACGGCCAGTACTACTACCCGCCGCTGCTCCGGAGCACCCCGGCCAACCCGAATCTGCTGCTGCTGGTGAACCGGTCCCGCGTCTCGTTCGCCATCTCGGGCGAGCCGAGTCTGTACGACGTCTCGTCCGGGACACCGTCGCATGTCGCGTCCCTGGCCGGGGAAACCTGCACCGGCCTGCACGACGCCGCGCTGACGGCCGACAAGGTGATCCTCGCCTGCTCCTACCTGTGGGACCCACAGTCGAACTCCCGCTTGGTGGCGACCGAGCACGTGGCGTTCTCCACGGCGGACCTGTCGCCCGCGGGCGCGTACCCGTCCGGGACCTGGCCGACGGCCGTGACGACGTCTCCGAACGGTTCCCTCGTCGTCCTCGGCGCCAGCGAGAGCAATTCGATCCACGTCAAGCGACCGGACGGGAACATGGTCCGCCGGTACGACCTCCCGCCGGGCAACCACCTCGAGGTGCGGGGCCTCGCCGTCGGCGCCGACAACCGCACGCTCTACGCCGTCACCACCGATCAGGACCGGAAGAACCCGGCCCTGCGGGTGCTGACCGACTTCGGCACCACCGGATCCTCGCTCCTGCTGTCCGCGCCGACGACGAGCACCCGCACCGCGCCACTCACCGTCCACGGGAAGTTGGCGTTCGCTGGTGCGAACGTGTCGACGCCGTGGACGCTGCGGGTCGTGAAGCAGGACCTCGCCGGCGGCCACCCGCTGCCGGACGTCACCACTGCCGCGGACGGCTCGTTCTCCTTCTCCGACACGCCGCTGGTCGGCGCGGCCAACACCTACACGGTGACCTTCCCCGGCGACGCCACGCGCCCGGGGGCGACCCAGTCGGTCACCGTGCAGGTCTCGCGCGCCGCCACTGCGTTGAGCGTCACGGCGAAGGCGACGGCCGACCGCCGCGCGGCGGTGACCGCCCAGCTCGGCGCCACCTACACGAACCGCACGGTCTGCCTGTACGCCCAGCCCTACAGGTCCACTCGCAGAACGATCACCTGCGGCACGGTGGATTCGAGCGGCAAGCTGACGGCCACGTATCCGACGTACCAGCGGGTCACGTTCAGCGCGAGCTTCGCCGGGGACCACCGGTACGCACCCGCCGAGGCGTCGGTACGCACGTACGGGCTCCACTGGAGGAAGCCCGGGGTGTTCCGAGGCTACTGATGGGCCCACCTGTGACCCGGATGGGCCACGACAGCCCACGCGCCGCGCTGATCTACCAGCACGCCAACCGGGAGGCCGACCAAGGGACCGCCGATGCGATCGACAAGGCGGTGAAGGCAGCCCGGCGCAAGCCGAGCAAGCGCAAGCCGAGGCAGGCTCCCGACAGTGGCGGGCCGGCCGCCGAGGCAAGCTAATGGCCCACGTCCTGTTTCAGCTCGCCTGACAACACGAAAGCCCTGGTTGGGACTCTCGTCCCGACCAGGGCTTTCGTGCGTTGGAGCGGGTGACGGGAATCGAACCCGCACTGTCAGCTTGGGAAGCTGATGTTCTGCCATTGAACTACACCCGCAGGCGGCACCACTGTACCTGAGACGTCCCGCCGGTGCACCCAGGTACCCCCTCCGGCGCCGCACCGTGTCGCCCGGCGGCCCCCGGGTGATTCGCGGCCACCGCCCGGAGCCGGTCCCGCCACGGCGGCCGCGATCTGTTCTGCGCCGTGGCCCGCACCGGCTGGCGGACCGCCACGCGCGAAGAGCGACGCCACCGAGCCGCCGGGCGGCGGGAGTCGCTACCGAGAATCACCGTTTCATCGCCAATTGTCGATCACGAGTCGGCGCCGGCCAGGAAAAAGTTTCATCCCCGCAACATATGGCCGTTCTCAAATCCGTCGATCGGTTGTAACGTCTGCCCAACGTTTTCAGCCACGGCGTGACATACCCCCCTGTCGCGCCGGCCAGAAAGAGGTGGGCCCATGGGACTCCGTCCCAACCTGCTGACCCGGCGTACGGCCGGCGTCGCGTCGACGACCCTCGCGCTGCTGCTCAGCACCGCCGCCGTGGGCGTCGTACCGGCCGCGTCGGCCTTCTCCGCCGCCCCGAGCGAGGTCTGCGTCGAGCCGGCCGACGTCCACTCGGACTCCCGCGTCAAGGCGGGCGGCGCGGCCAAGCACGAGCCGAACGAGCTGACCCTGGCGGAGACACGCGAGCGCGAGGCCGACCTGGCCGCCGCCCTGCGCGAGCGCGCCCGGTTCCGCACCGGCGCCGGCGCCTCCATCACGGCCACCGTCACCATCCCCGTCGTGGTGCACGTGATCCAGCGGGACGGCACCCGGGCCGGCGGCAACATCCCGGACTCGATGATCACCTCGCAGATCAACGTGCTGAACCAGTCCTACAGCGGAGCGACCGGCGGCGCGGCCACCGCGTTCAGCTTCCAGCTGCAGAAGATCAACCGGGTCACCAACCCGGCGTGGTACCCGATCGTGCAGGGTTCGTCGGCGGAGCGGTCGATGAAGACCTCGCTGCGCGAGGGCGGCAAGAACACCCTCAACGTCTACCTGGGCGAGCTGAGCAACGACCTGCTCGGCTGGGCGACCTTCCCGACCCGGAAGCTGAACAGCATGGACGGCGTCGTCGTGCTGAGCGAGTCGCTGCCGGGCGGCACGGCCACCAACTACAACCAGGGCGACACCGGCACCCACGAGGTCGGCCACTGGCTGAACCTCTACCACACCTTCCAGGGCGGCTGCTCCGGCTCGGGTGACAGCGTCAGCGACACCGCGCCCGAGGCATCCCCGGCGTTCCAGTGCCCGACCGGCCGGGACACCTGCACCGCCCCGGGCGCCGACCCGATCACCAACTTCATGGACTACACCTACGACTCCTGCATGCACCAGTTCACCGCCGGGCAGGCCAGCCGCATGCTGACCGCCTGGAACGCGTACCGCGCGGCGTAGTTCCCCCGCACGACCGGTGCCGGCCCCGCTCGACGGGGCCGGCACCGTCGTCTTCGGGGTGGGGTGGGGGGCGGTGCGGCGCCCCGGACGGGGACGGCCCGGGGCGCCGCACCGCGTCTCAGGCGGCCGGGCGGGCGGCGAGGTTGCCGCCGCTCCCCGACCGCGTCTCGGGCACCAGGGCGGCGCCGGCGGCGGTCGCGCCGGGGTCGAGCCAGACCTGGACGGCGGGCCGGCCGTGCCCCTCGCCGGCACCGCCTGCGACGCCCGGCTCCCGACGGGCGAGCATCGCCACGTCGACGGTGAACTCGAACAGCCGCCAGTCGACCTGCGGCGCGGCCCGGTGGCTGCGGGCCAGCCGGGCCACCCGGGCCGGGTCGGTGACCGGCCGGGCGTGGCCGGCGACGTAGGCCTCGTCGTCGCTCTCCTCCGGCGGGAAGGAGTGCAGGGCGTAGCGGCCGTCGCGTTCCAGGTCACGCCGCTTCGGCGAGTCGACCACGAAGCAGAAGAGCCCCTCGTCGGTGATCACCGGAGAGACGGGATGGACCCGGGGCCCGCCGTCGGCGCGGACGGTGGCCAGGTAGCCGAAGCCCGGCCCGTACTGCTGCATGAGGGAGCGGATCCCGTCGGCGAGGCGGGGCTCGTCGGCGGCGAATTCGGACCAGGAAGCCATGCCGACATTCTATCGAACACGTGTACGAACAGGTAGTCCGACACGCAGGTCACGCACATCGCTCGCTAAGGTGGTGCGATGCTGCTCTCCGACCGCGACCTGGTCTCCGAGATCAAGGCGGGCACGCTCGCGCTGGAGCCGTTCGAGCCCACGCTGGTGCAACCGTCCAGCATCGACGTACGCCTGGACAAGCTCTTCCGGGTCTTCAACAACCATCTCTACACCCACATCGACCCGGCGATGCAGCAGGACGACCTGACGTCGATGGTCGAGGTGCCCGAGGGCGAGCCGTTCGTGCTGCACCCGGGCGAGTTCGTGCTCGCCTCGACGCTGGAGGTGATCTCCCTCGGCGACCAGCTCGCCGGGCGGCTGGAGGGCAAGTCGAGCCTGGGACGGCTCGGCCTGCTCACCCACTCCACCGCGGGCTTCATCGACCCGGGCTTCTCCGGCCACGTGACGCTGGAGCTGTCCAACGTGGCCAACCTGCCCATCACCCTCTGGCCGGGCATGAAGATCGGTCAGCTCTGCATCTTCCGGCTCTCGTCGCCGGCCGAGCACCCGTACGGCTCGGCCGTCTACGGCTCGCGCTACCAGGGGCAGCGCGGCCCGACCCCGAGCCGCTCCTGGCAGCACTGGCGCACCTGGCCGACCCGCTGACGACCACGAAAGGGCCCGCTCCGCGCCGCGCGCCGGAGCGGGCCCTTTCCGTCGTACGCGACGAGGCGGTTCAGCCGGGGCGGCCGTAACTGTGGATCGGGCCGTCGTCGACCTTCTTCATCTTGACCGGCACCCCGGCTCGGGAGGCGTGCACCACCCAGCCCCCGCCGACGTACATGCCGACGTGGTGCAGGTCGCTGTAGTAGAAGACCAGGTCTCCCGGGCGCAGCTCGCCGCGGGTGATGGTCGCGGTGACCCGGCGCTGCTGCGCGGCGTTGTGCGGCAGCGAGACCCCGGCCTTCGCCCAGGCAGCGAGCATCAGGCCCGAGCAGTCGTACGCGTTCGGGCCCTCGGCGCCCCAGACGTAGGGCTTGCCGATCTGGGCGCAGGCGAACTTGACGGCGGTGCCGGCCCCGCCACCGGGATAGCTGGCCGGGCAGGGGGCGGGGCGCAGCGAACCGCCGCCGCCGCTGCCGTAGATCCGCAGCCGCAGCTTCTGCAGCCGGTCGATCTCGGCGTTGATCTGCTTCTTCTTCGCGGCGAGCTGGGCCTCCGTCCGGCCGAGTTGGACGACCATCTCGTCGAGCGGGGCCTTCTTCTCGGCCAGCCGGTCGCGCAGCTCGGCGACCTGCCGCACGTCCTGCTGCTGGTGCTGGGCGAACCGGTCGAGCAGTTCGAGCTGGCCGACCATCTGGTCAGGCGAGCGGCTGCCCAGCAGGGCGTTGACGGCGGAGACGTTCTCGCCCTTGTAGGCGCGGACGGCCAGCGCGCTGACCTCCTCCATCGCCTGCTCGACCTGCCGTTCCAAGGGCTCGATCTGCCTGGCGAGGGCGTCGGCCTGCCTGCGCTTGGCGGCCAGGTCCTGGCGGGTGGCGTTGTGCCGTTCGATGATCGGTTCGAGCTTGTTCCAGTCCTCGTCGATCTGGCGCTCGATCTCGGCGACCGTCGGTTCGGCGTGGGCCGCCGTGGCGCCGCCGGTCAGGACGACGGCGAACGCGGCCAGGGCGGCGAGGGCGGTGGTGCAGCGGTACCAGCGTGGGCGCGGCGCAGCCGTCGTCGGGCCGGCGGGTGCCGACCGTGTCGACGGTGGCCGCGGGGCATGGTGTGCCACCGGGCTCCGTACTCCTTCTTCCCGTACCGCCTACCGGGTTAGCTGACGGGTTCGGGCGGGAAGGGGACGCCCTACCGCAGGTGCTGCGGATTCACCCCGGGGTACCTGGGTCCCCGGCTCGCTCGGGAGCGACTCGGCGGTGTCGGACCGTTACCGCCCCGGATGGGCGGACTGTCGCCGGCCGACGAATGACCAGAGTAGAGACCGTCGTTATCGATCCGCAACCCATCGCGCCGTGACACACCGTATTCACGCGGCCCGGGGAGGCCCGCAACCCCGGCGACGAAGATTTCCTTCCTTACGAAGTGATAGATGGAAAGGTATTGACCAGAGGTGCCGACCGGGGCGAAGGTGGCCCCACATTCGCCCGTCCGACCTGGGGGTCTGATGCACCTGTCAGCGACATCGAGGAGCAGACGCGTCCTGCTGGCCGCCGCCGTGGCGGCCGCCCTGGCGGCGACGCCGCTCACCGCCGCCGGAACCGCCGCCGCCGCGCCGACGACCGACCGGCAGCAGCAGTACGCCGCCGCGGCTGCGGAGTACGGCGTGCCGGAGAGCGTCCTGCTCGGAGTCTCCTACCTGCAGTCCCGCTGGGACACCAACGCCGGAACGCCGAGCACCAGCGGCGGCTTCGGACCGATGCACCTCACCGACGCGGAGTACGTCGCCGCGCTGCCCGGGGGCACCCACCACGACGAGGGCACCGAGGACCCGCGGGGCGACGACTCCCGCCCGTCCCTGGCCGAGGCGCACGAGCCGCCGGCCGCCCAGCCTCCCGCCGAAGCCTCGCTGCGGACGCTCGACGCCGCCGCCGGGCTGACCGGCGCCAGCGAGGAGGCGCTGCGCACGGACGTCACGGCCAACATCCGTGGCGGCGCGGCGCTGCTGGCCGCGTACCAGAAGGAGATCGGCGCCCCGGTCGGCGCCGACACGGACCCGGCGGCCTGGTACGGCGCGGTGGCCCGCTACTCCGGCGCGGACAGCACCGACGCCGCGGCGGCCTTCGCCAACGAGGTGTACGCCACCATCGCCGCCGGCGACAGCCGGCTGACCGACGACGGGCAGCGGGTCACCCTCGCCGCCCGCGCGGTGCAGCCGGAACGCTCCTGGCTCGACCGGCTGGGCCTGCGCAAGGTCGCCCGGCCCGACGGGCTGGAGTGCCCCGACACGATCTCCTGCGAGTGGATCCCGGCGCCCTACGTGCAGTACGGCCCGACCGTGGGGGACTACGGCAACCACGACCTCGCCGACCGGCCGGCCCAGCAGAAGATCGAGTACATCGTCATCCACGACACCGAGGGCTACTTCGGCCCCAGCGTCAACCTGGTCAAGGACCCGAGGCGGGTGGGCTGGCACTACACCCTGCGCTCGGTGGACGGCCACATCGCCCAGCACATCAAGACCAAGAACGTCGGCTGGCACGCCGGCAACTGGTACGTGAACGCCAAGTCCATCGGCCTGGAGCACGAGGGCTTCGCGGGGCACGGCACCTGGTACACCGAGGCGATGTACCGCACCTCCGCCAAGCTGGTCCGCCACCTGGCGCTGCGGTACAACATCCCGCTGGACCGGCAGCACATCATCGGGCACGACAACGTCCCCGGCACCGTCGCCTCGACCGTGCGCGGCATGCACTGGGACCCGGGCCCGTACTGGGACTGGTCGCACTACTTCGACCTGCTCAAGGCGCCGTTCACGTCGACCGGCACGCCGCACACGGGGCTGGTCACGATCGACCCGGACTTCGCCACCAACCAGCCGCAGTTCACCGGCTGCAACCGGCAGCCGCCCGGCGTGCCGAACCCGCCCCCGCCGGTGGCTCCCTGCCCGCTGCGCGGCTCGTCCGCGGTGATCCTGCACAGCGCGCCGAGCCACGACGCGCCGCTGGTCAACGACATCGCGCTGCGGCCCGACGGCACCCCGAACACGATGTACATCTCCGACCACGGCGCCCGGGCCTCCGCCGGGCAGACGTACGCGCTGGCCGAGGTGCAGGGGGACTGGACCGCGATCTGGTACCTCGGCCAGAAGGCGTGGTTCCACAACCCCGCCTCGAAGCCGACCGCGAAGTGGTCCGTGGGCTTCGTGGTGACCCCGAAGGCCGGCAAGGCCACCATCCCGGTCTACGGCCGGGCGTACCCGGAGCAGGCCGCCTACCCGGCCGGCGTGCCCTACCAGCCGATCTCCCCGCTCCAGTACACCCTCTCGGCCGGCCAGCGGTACGCCGTCGGCACGGTGCTCCCCGGCGAGTACTACCGGGCCGTCACGTTCGACGGGTCGTCGCCGGGCGACTGGACGGTGGTCCGCGGCGAGAACAGGTACGTGCAGATCCAGTTCGGCCACCGGGTCATGTACGTCAACCTGGACGACGTGAACGTGCTGCCCTCCGCGCTGGGGGCGCCCAACTGACCCACCGCTCGCCCGGACTGGCGCAGGCCGTCCCCGAGCACGACGAGGGCCCCCGGTCGGCGGTTTCAAGGGGTCGTTGCAACGCGTTGGCTAGTCGGTGACGGCTAGGAGCTTAGCGAGGCGCTCGGCTGGGGTATCCCAGCCGAGCGTTT